>JAAVHP010000002.1 GCA_014799665.1 Clostridiales bacterium | reverse complement strand
CCTGTATTGGGCGTGACTGACTATACCGTAAAGGTCAACGGCGTAACAGTAAAGACGATAACGGACGGAAAGACGTCGACAAGGATAACGCTGACGAAGGCCGGCGACAATAAGATAACCGTAAGCAACGCTAACGAGAGCGAAGAGATAAACGTATATGCGTATACTGTAAAGTTCGATACGCAGGGCGCTGCGGGAATGTCTGTTGCGGATAAGTACGTGGCGATAGGCGACGAGCTAGTACTTCCCGAACCTCCGGAAGCTTCGGGGTATGAGTTCGGCGGATGGTACAACTCGGTAGGCGGCGCAAACGGCAACGGACAGAAGCTGGATAAAACTACGGTATTCAATACTGCTGGCGACATGATGCTGTTTGCTAACTGGAACCACGCAATGTACAACGTAACGCTCAACTACGGCGACGGGCATTCTGAAAGCGGCGCGACTACCGGACAGGGACTTGCTACATACCAGGAAGATTTCGAGTTTGACGCTATTCCCATTCCCAACGACGCGAGGTTCGTGTTCCTCGGTTGGTTCAGCTCGCCCGACGGCGGTGTGCAGTATACCGACGAGTACGGGAAGAGCATGGGTGTTTGGGAAAATCGCTACGGCGGCGTAGCCTACGCCAGATACCTCAGAGCTTTCGATCTCACGGCGGAGGGTAATAACGAGTACTCGGTTATATGCAATGCTGCGGTCAGAAGCTCCACGCTTACAAGCATAACCGTACCCAAAGAATACGACGGTAAGCTTATTACGGTAGTAGACTCCTACGCATTCAGAAACTGTATTAATCTTGAAGTTATAAACATACCGAACACCGTTACTACGATCGAGGTTGACAGTAGCGCGTTCGAGAATTGCATTAATCTTAAAGCAGTAAATATCTACAATGCGGGCAACAACGATGCGAAATATTCGTCTGTAGGCGGCTCGCTCCTTATGAAAAACGTAGGCGGAACGGGCGTTTCGCTTAAACTTGTGCCGCGCGGCGTTACGGGCGAATTCACCGTTTCCGCAGGCGTTACCGATATTCCCGCGCGCGCGTTTTATAGAACGGGCGTAACAAAGGTCAACGTTCCCGCAGGTGTTCAAAACGTTTACGGCAACGCGTTCTACGACTGTCCCAATCTTAATACCGTGTCGTTCGCTTCCGCAACGGGCGACGAGAAAATCACCGTTGCGGCGCGTGCGTTTACGCTGTGCTCCAAGCTCCAAGAAGTGAACCTGCCCGCGCAGCTTACGGAATTCGATAAAGGAATGTTCTACGGCTGTACTTCGCTTGCGAATATCAATATAGACGAGAACAACGCCAACTACAAATCGATAGACGGTCTGCCCGTTGCGAATGACGGACAAACTCTCATATTCTTCCCGTCGGGTAGAAAAACATGCGAGTTTAACGCGAGCATCAAGGCGATAGGCGAGGGCGCGTTTATAGGCGCGACGGGACTTACCGAAATAACGATCAAGTCCTGGATAACTTCCATTGCCAAAGAAACGTTCAGCGGCTGCACTAGCCTTAAAAAGGTAGTATTCGAGGGCGACGACGATTCGAGCGACGCTCTTACAATCGGGAACGACGCGTTCAACGGTTGTACTGCGCTTACTACGGTTGTTTTCGGCACGTACGACGCACAGACCGAAAAGTACGTAAACATACCTAATATAACCAAGATAAACGAAAAAACATTTTTCAGATGCACCTCGCTTAAATCGATTGTTCTTCCCGATTCGGTTACCGAGATTTGTGCGAACGCTTTCCAAAGCTGCACCAATCTCAGATCGGTCGACTTCGGCAACAACCTCAACGCGATTAGAAGACTTGCGTTCGACGGATGCTCTTCGTTGACTGCCGTAACCTTCCCCGCTACGCTCCAATACATTAACTCGTCGGCGTTCTCCAATTGCTCGATGCTTTCAAAGGTCAACTTTGCCTCCGCGGACAGCGTTGCGGAATACTTTACCATGACGATTAACGACGGTGTGTTTGCAAACTGCAAGGCGCTTACCCGTTTCGATATTCCCACGTACGTGGATACCATAGGCTCGGGCGTGTTCATGGGCTGCGTAAACCTTTCTAACATAACCGCAACGGGCAGCGACTACTTCAAGGTTGAGGACGGTGTATTGTACGAGCTCGATTCGTACGACAATACTAAGTACAGCAAGCTTTTGTTCTACCCGTATTCCAAGACAGGCTCGTTCGTCATTCCCGATAATATGCCCGAGATAAGCGAAGGTGCTTTTAAAGATAACCCCAGCCTCGTCGAGATAGTTATTCCCAGCTCGGTAACCTTTATCGGCTCCGAAGCGTTCAGCGGATGTACCGCTCTTCGCAAGGTTACGTTCATGCACGGCGAGAACGACGAATTGACCTTGGCGGAAGAATACTATGATTATTGGACGGAAGAAAACGTTGTGGAAGATTCGTACGATATATTTGCCCATTGTACGAAATTGGTCTCGATTGAAATGCCTAAGTGCATAACTTCGATTCCTACTGGATTTGCCGACGGCTGTCGCTCGCTTTTATCGGTCGCCATTCCAAGCTCGGTTACCTCGATAGGCGAAGGCGCATTCTCCGATTGTACTTCGCTTTCGATAGTCGAGTTCGAGAAAAAGGGTAACCAAAGCGTTTTGAAAAAAATAGGATATGCGGCGTTCGCGGGTTGTGAATCGCTTGAACAGATTTCTATACCTGGGTCCGTTACAATGCTTGAAGCCGGCGCGTTCGGTCAGTGTTCTTCGTTGAAAAGTGTCAACTTTGAGGAAGGAACGGATCCTCTCTTTACGGCCACAAGCGCGTTTACATCAGCCTATGGTGTGTTCGGAGGGACCGTTTCGCTTAAAAACATTGTGCTCCCCGAAAGATTGGTGAATATAGGTAGATATATGTTTGCAGGAAGTGGCCTTGAAACTATAAACATTCCTGCAAGCGTTCGTGATGGATACATAACGGAAAACGTAAAAGACCCTATGGGGTTTGGTTCATATGAGCAAACTGCATTTAAAGTAGGTATCGGTGATTACTCGTTTGACGATTGCACTTCGTTAACAACCGTAACTTCGACGGCGGGTGGTACAGGATATCTTTCCGTTGACACCGGTGCATTCAGCGGGTGCACCGCGCTTACTTCGGTGGCTTTCCCTAAACGCTTGGCTCCTATGTATGAAACAACAGAGGGCGCGGAAGCGGACAACGAGAGGTTTGAGCTTGTAGACGACCTACTCAATGTATTTATTCCTAATTATAGTGGGGAGTTGACTGTCTTTGATAATGCGCCCAATCTGGAAAGCATTACCGTTGAGGAAGGCGGCAAGTTCTACGAGAGCCAAAACGGCATTCTTTACACCAAGGGCAAGTCGTTAATGCTCTATATCCCCGCGGGAAAACCGGGCGAGGTGCGTATCGGCGCAGGCGTGGATACGATTGCTTCTACCGCATTCGCACAGGCTAAGAAATTTACTTCCTTGATTATCGAGGGTGACGCGAGCTGCGAGGAAATCGAAATCGACGATTCTATGTTTGAAGGTAACACAGCGATACAGAGCGTAACGTTATCCAACAGGGTCACGTATATCGGCGATTGGGCTTTCGCGGAATGCACTAACCTTGAAACAGTAATATTAGGCGATGAGTTGCATTATATCGGCGAAAGCGCGTTTGCCGAAACAAAAATATCGAGCATTTCGCTGCCTGTCGGAATCACAAGCATAGAATATGAGACTTTTGCGAATTGCACCAATTTGTCAAGTGTGGAAATGCCCGGAGTGGAAGAAATAGGTGAGGGTGCTTTCTCCGGTTGCACGAGCTTAAAGAATTTGGTTCTGCCCGAAACCGTCGAATTTATCGATGACGACGCATTCTTAAACGTTTCGTTCGACACGATTACTTTGCCCAAGGAGTTCGTTTCTCAGTTCGGCGATATGGGTTGCCGCGCGGCGAGCAGCGGCGTTATGGTTTACGGTGACGACGGCAATCCCGAGCCGTATACCGTGAATACTATAATCAAAAACGGCGTGCTGTCGTGGTACGTTCCGGGCGCCGATCCAACCACTTACACCGTTCCCGCCACTGTGACATCGATAGGCGCGTATGCGTTCGCGGGCGATAAGCAACTTAAAACCATTGTGTTCGAGGAGAGCAGCGCGCTCCAATCGATAGGCGCGTATGCGTTCGCGGACTGCACGGCGCTTACCACCATAGTATTGCCCGAAAATCTCACCTCGATAGGCGAGAGCGCGTTTACGGGCTGCACGGCTTTGACTTCCGTCGTTTTGCCCGGAACCCTTATGACACTCGGCATTAAGGCTTTCAACGAATGTTCCGCGCTTAAAACGGTAAAGTTCAATAGCGGCACGGGTACTTTGACGCTTACCGATCCCAAATCCGAAGGGAATAGTCAGTTTAATAAGTGCGTATCGCTCGAATCGGTCGATTTCGGCGGTAGGAGCGTGATTATTCAAAGATTCTTATTCTCCTCGCCCAACGGCGCCGACTATTATATTCCGCTCAAAGAAGTAAAGGGTATAGAAAACGCTACTCGAATCCGTACGACTGCGTTCAGGAATTGTAAAGATCTCGTTTCGATTACAATACCCGCAGGGGTAACGTCGTTGGATACGTATATGTTTATGGGCTGCACTTCGCTTACCACCGTAAACGGGTTAGACCATATTACGACTTGGTCGAGCGCAACTACTACGAGTGTGTTCGACGGTTGCTCGTCGCTCGCTTCGATAGACTTATCTTCGGCGACCTACATCGGCACTAATATGTTCCGCGGTACGGCGATTAAAAAGGTCACTATCCCGTCGACCGTTACAAGTATAGCCGCAGGTGCGTTCTTGGACTGCGCTAACCTCGAAGAAGTGGTATTCGAGCACAATATCGCAAATCTTGCGATCGCCAATATGTCGACATCCATTTCGTCGATTTTCGGTAACTGCGTTAAGCTTAAAACCGTCGACCTCGGCGGGCGCACGACCGAGCTCAAACCTTACTTGTTCTACAACACGCCTAACCTCGAAAGCGTTATAAACGCCGAAAACGTTACCTCGATCGGCGTGGTAGCTTCCCCGTCGCAGTACGGCAACGTATTCGTAGGCTGCACCAAGCTCGTAGAGTTTACCGTCGGCGCAAACGTAGAAAAGCTTTACGCGGGTACGTTCGTCGACTGCACGGCGTTCACTACGCTTAAATTCGCGGCAGGCAAGGATATAGAGATCAACGCTACTTATTCTAACGCCGCGCCCGGCATTTTCTCGGGCAAAACGAATCTTAAAACCGTCGACTTCGGCGGTCGCAACGCCACAATAAACGCGCGTGCGTTCGAGGGCTGCGACAAGCTTGCGACGATCGTCAATACCGAGAATATTTCGTCTATCGGTAATGCCGCGTTCAAGAATACTGCTGTAAGCGCGTTCACGGTTTCCGATAAGCTCACCGCGCTCGGCGGCGAAGCGTTTGCGGGCACGGCGCTTATCGAGATCTCCTTGCCGTACGACACGCTCGAAAACGTGGGCGAGAGAGCGTTCGCCGATTGTGCGTCGCTTGCCAAGGTCACGTTCACGGGCGGATGGCGCGCTATCAATCAGCTTGCAGACGGCTTGTTCGACGGCTGCGGTAATCTCGCCGAGCTCGTCATGCCGACGGGCGTTCAGCGCATAGGCGAGCGCACGTTCGCGGGCACTAAGCTTACTTCGCTTAATATCGGCGAGGGCTTGCTCACGCTCGGCAACGGCGCGTTCGACGGCTGCGCTTCGCTTAATGCGGTATCGCTTCCCGCGTCGCTTGCGAGTATCGAGGGCAATCCGTTCAGCGGCTGCACGGGCATTTCTTCCGCTAACTTCAACCTTAACGGCAATACCTATTACACCTACGACAACGGCGCTATCTATAACGGCGGCAAGGCGAATCTGGTATCGAGCCTGTCCACCGCGACCACGTTCACTCTGGACGACGAAACTACCGTTATCAACGACAGCGCGTTCGCTAAGTCCAAGCTTGTAAGCATCGATATTCCCGCCAAGTATAAACAGCTTCCCGCGAAGTTGTTCGAGGGCAGCGCCGACCTTACTACGGTCACCCTTCACGAAGGGCTTACCACGATAGGCGCGTACGCCTTTAAGGACTGCACCGCGCTCACGACCCTCACCATACCGAGCACGGTAACGGCGATAGAAGTCGGCGCGTTCGAGGGCTGCACGAGCTTAAAGACGATAGTCCTTCCCGAAGGACTGTTGACGCTCGGCGCGGGCGCGTTCAAGGGCTGCAAGACGCTTGCCACGATCACGATCCCCGCGGGGCTGTACGAGCTCAGCGACAACCTGTTCGAGGACTGCACCGCTCTTACTACCGTCACCTTTGCCGCAGGCAGCAGGCTCGACGAGATAGGCGCGTACGTGTTCAAGAACAGCGGGCTTAAATCGATCACCGTGCCCAAGGGCGTAACCGCACTTAGCAATCACCAGTTCGCGTTCGCGGGCGAGCTCACTTCGGTAACGTTCGCTACCGACTTCGAGGCGGGCAAAACCGCGCCGATCACGATAGGCGTAGCCAGTTACGACACCGCGACCTCCGGTCCGTTCGAGGGCTGCGTCAAGCTCAAATCGGTCGACTGGGGAAGCAGGATAGCGTTCATCAACAGGAACGCGTTTAACGGCTGCACGGCGCTCGATACGCTCGACTTCACCAACGTCAGAAATATCGGCAGGTACGCGTTTGCGGGCTGTACGGCGCTTAAATCGGTAGTGATACCCGCGGGCGCGACCGAGATAGGTTACGGCGCGTTCAGGGGCTCCGGCATAACGAGCATAACCGTTCCCGCCACCGTTAAGCTTATCGATTACGGCGCGTTCGAGAACTGCGCGGCGCTTAAAACGGTAACGTTCGAGGGCGCGAATTGCAGCTCGATCGGTCAGCGCGCATTCGCAGGCTGCACGGGTATAACGAAGATCACGATACCCGGCACCGTTGCGCTAGTAGCCGATCAGTCGTTCGCGGGCTGGACGAAAGACCAGACCATAGTCTTGTCCGACATGACGAGCATTCCCGACGACTGGGGCACGACCTGGTGCGGCAATGCGAAGGTCGAAGGCAAGGACGGCGTAACGCTCATCGCTGCTAAGACCGTCGCATAAGAAAAAAATCAATACAAGAGTAAAGGCTGTTGCGTTATGCGGCAGCCGTTATCTTTTGTAATGATGAGATTCTTCGCTATCGCTCAGAATACGCCCACGCTACGCGCGGGCGTGCCCTACGGCGCAAAAATGCTATTGCAAGCAAGCATTTTTGCTTGCAGTGCAGGACGGAAGTGGCGTCGAGAAATAGATAACGTAGCGAAATTATTCGGGTGAAATAAACGAAGAATTATTTTATATACAACGTAAGTTTTCTTTGCCTACTTTCTTTCGAAAAAGAAAGTAGGTTTCTTGCCTACTTCTTTTCAAAGAAGTAGGGGGAAAATGCTTGATTATTTACACTTAATTTGATACAATAATTTTTGCACAATACTATATGATTTAGCATAAAGGATATAGCTATGGCTTTAACCCCCAAGGTCAAAAAAAGATTATATAACTGGCTTGTCGTGCCGCTCATCATGCTACTGAGCGGTACTATCCGCGCCGTCGTAGTACATATGTTCGTCGCGCCGTACAACTTCGCGACGAGCGGCGTTTCGGGTATCGCCGTTATGATATACAACAAAACGGGCTTCTCGGCGGGCTGGACGACGCTCATTATCAACGCGCCGCTGCTCGTATTGTGCTTTATCTTCATTAACAAGCGCTGCACGATCATTTCGGGCATCGCCATTGCCATTTCGGCTATCTTCATGGTACTCATGGACTATTTCAAAGACAGCTTGCCCCTGTACGCCTTTACGAGCGATCTCAACCCGTTCTTTGCGGCGATCGCGGCGGGCGTGCTCGGCGGATTCGGGTTCGCGCTCATTATCCGCGTAGGCGGTTCGACGGGCGGTAGCGATATAGTAGCCATGCTCCTGCAAAAGAAGTTTAAAGCAACTAATATTTCTTGGTTCGTGTATCTCGTCGATGCGGTCATTATTTTCGCGTCAATGTTCGTTTACACCGACGATTGGGCGGCGATGGCGTTCGTCAACCCCGTCATGCTGTCGCTCACCGAGGAGTTCGCGCACGCGCTCGTCGGCGACAAGATACTGACCGGCTTCAAGACGGCGATCAAGTACGAGATCGTCACCGACAACCCCGAAGAAATCAGCGCGGAGATAATCGAAAAGCTTCACCGCAGCGTTACGAACCTGCCCGCCGTCGGTATGTATCAGCACAACGAGCGGCACGTGCTTATCTGCATTATCAGCAAGCGCCAGCTCGGCGATTTCAATAAGATACTCGCCAAGTACCCCAATACATTCGCCTACATGATAAGCGTAAACGAGGTTATCGGCAAGGGCTTCCCTAGGTAGTATATATAAAGTAATTTTTGCACGGGTTTAATTGTATTTTTGATCCGTGCTTTTTCATTGCTATTTTGCACGAGGTGATCAATCATGAAAGAATTCAAGGCACAATCTAAAAAACTACTCGATCTCGTCGTAAACTCCATTTACGTCAACCGCGAAATATTTTTACGCGAGCTCATTTCCAACGCGTCGGACGCGCTCGATAAGCGCAGGTTCATGTCGCTTACCGACAGCACGCTGTCAGCCGATTTCGCTATCGAGCTTTCGCTCGACAAATCGGCGCGCACTCTCACCGTTACCGATAACGGCGTGGGCATGGACGACAAGGACTTGGAGAACAGCCTCGGCGTGATCGCGGCGAGCGGCACCGAGCAGTTCAAAAAAGAACAGGGCAAGACCGACGAGCAGCTCATCGGTCAGTTCGGCGTTGGCTTTTACTCGGCGTTCATGGTCGCCGAGCGCGTTACCGTCATAAGCAAAAAGGTGGGCGCGGACAAGGCGTATAAGTGGACGAGCGACGGCGTAGAAGGCTTCGACATCGAAGAAGCTACGCGCGCCGATTACGGCACCGACGTCATTCTCACGCTCAAAGCCGACGGCGACGAGGACAGGTATTCAGAGTTCCTCGAAGCCTACCGCATTTCCTCGCTCGTAAAGAAATACTCCGACTATATCCGCTATCCCATAAAAATGCTCCAGGACAAGCCCGTCGAGGGCGGGGCGAAAGTGAGCGAGCTCACCACGCTCAACTCGATGACGCCCGTGTGGAAAAAGCTCAAATCAGAGATCAAAGAAGGCGAGCTCGACGAGTTCTACAAGCATACCTACCGCGACTATCACGCGCCGCTCTTTAATATCTCGACGCGCGTCGAGGGCGCGATCGACTACACGGCGCTTTTGTTCGTGCCGAGCGAGCCTGCCTACGACTACTACACCAAGGACTACAAGCGTGGACTGTCGCTGTACTGCAACGGCGTGCTCGTAATGGACAAGTGCGAAAAGCTCGTGCCCGAATACCTCGGGTTCATTCGCGGCGTGGTGGACACGCCAGACCTCGCGCTCAATATTTCGCGCGAGACCTTGCAGCACGACCGTCGGCTCGTCGCGATCGCGAACGGGCTCGAAAAGAAGATTCTGGCTGAGTTCGACAAGCTTTTGAAGAACGACCGCGAAAAGTACGAAAAGCTGTTCAACGCGTTCGGCAAGGCGATCAAGTTCGGCGCGTACGACAACTACGGCGCGGACAAGGACAAGCTAAAAGACCTTTTGCTCTACTACTCCGACGCACAAAAGAAGCTTATCACCTTCGCCGAATACTGCGAAAAGCTCGATAAGTCCGCACCAATTCTTTACGCCTGCGGCGAAACGACGGACAAGATCTCCATGCTTCCGCAGTTGGAGGGCGCGCGCGAAAAGGGCAAGGACGTACTGTACTTCACCGACGCGGTGGACGAGTTCGTCGCGCGTATGCTCGAAAGCTACGACGGGCACAAGTTCGAGAACGTCGCGTCGTCTGACGTAAAACCCAAAAAGACAAAGAATAAAGAACACGAAAAACTGCTCGACCGTATACAGAAACAACTGGGCGACAAAGCCAAGGTCACTGCGACCGACAAGCTTAAATCTTACCCCGTGTGTCTTGCGGCAACTGGCGAAGTGTCGCTCGAAATGGAACGCGTAATGCAGGCTATGGGCGGCGCGATCAAGGCGGAGCGCGTGCTCCAAGTCAATCTCGACCACCCCGTGATCCTAGGTCTCGAAACCGCCACCGACGAGCGGTTCGCCGACGTGGTGACAGTGCTCTACAACGAAGCGCTTCTCGCCGAGGGCTACAAGACCGAGCCCGAGTTCCTCGCCGCGCTCAATAGAGTGATAGGTTAGTCGGTTATCAATTATAATCGTGAAAGAAGCGACGCAAAAAATAATTCTCATATCGGGCACGACGAGCGGGATAGGCAAAGAGCTTAAAGCGTTGTACCGTGCGGCGGGCGATACCGTGATCGGGCTTGCGCGTACCGCCGATCCCGCGGACGGCGATATCGCGGTCGACGTGACCGATTTTGCCGAGGTCGTTCGCGTCGTCGACGGCATAATAAATAAGTACGGGCGTATCGATACGGTTATAGCCAACGCGGGCGGCGGGCTGTCGGGCGCGACCGAGCTTCTTCCGCTCGACGAAGTGCAAAAGCAGATCGACCTCAATTTTACGGGCGCGCTCAACCTCGCGCGCGTTGCGCTCAAAGGCATGACGCGCGGCGGCAAGGTCGTGTTCATATCGTCGGCGTGCGCGCTGTTCGCGCTTCCGTACCGCGCTACTTACTGCGCGAGCAAGGCTGCAATCAACATGGCGGCGTTCGGGCTGTACATGGAGCTCAAAAACTCGGGCATTCGCGTAAGCTCGATTTGCCCGGGCGATATAAAAACCTCGTTTACAAAAAACCGCGTCAAGTACTCCAACGGCGGCGAACGCTACGGCGACGCGCCCGTGCTCTCGGCGCAGAAAATCGACGGCAGGGAGAACAAGCGCATGGCGTTAAAGCCCGCCGCGAAAAAGATTTACAAGTGCGCGGTCAAATGCAAAAAGCCGCTGTACATAATCGGGTTCAAGTACAAGGCGCTTAACTTCCTGCGCCACGTGCTTCCGCAAAAACTGTTTTTGGACGTCACCGCAAAACTATTCTAACGACATTTCAGGGTCAGGCACATGATAAAAATCGAGAACGGTATTCTATACCTCACGGCGGGCGAAGCGTGCTGCGTTTTTAAGGTCGCCGAGGATAAAACGCTCAGGCGCGTGTATTTCGGTAAGCGCGTGGAGTTCGAGGACGACGTTTGCGCGCTCCTCGGCGTTCGCCCCGAAAGCGAAGGCGTGCGCGGCGGCGATTTTACGTTCGTTCGCGCCGAGGTCCTGCCCGACAAGCCGCACGGCACGCTTCCCACGCTCGTCGGCGGCAAGACGCTCGTTATCGAGTTAGAGGACGCGGACAAGAAGCTTAAAGCCGAGATATTCGTTACTCCGTACTCGCGCGGCGGATTTACGCGAAGAGTCAGGGTCGTTAATAACGGCGAAAAGGCGGTATCGCTCGATTGCGAGCGTACACTGTTCGAACTGCCCGAGCCGTTCGAGGTCGTCGCCGTCGGTCGCGACGGGAATATCGTGAAAGGCGAGTCCACGCCGAACGGCGCGAATAACGGACTGAGCAATTTCGCGGCGCTGTTGTCGCGTGGCGCAGACGGCAACCACAGCGACGCGTACGGGTTTTTATCGGTTTTCGGCAACGGTGCGATCGGCGCGGAGCAAACCGAAAACGGCATGACCGTCACTTGCGCGCCGACCGTTAAAAAGGTCAAGCTCGGCGCGGGCGAAAGCGTGGAGCTTCCCGAGGTTCTGCTCGTGTATTCCGATCGTGGGCTTGGCGGGATGTCGCGCGTTTTCCACGACGTAGTGCGCGAGTTCATGACGGGTAAAACCGTCGACCGCAGACCGCCTACCGTTATGTTCGCGACCTCGCCCGAAAAGAAACTTTGCGCCGCGGCGGAAGTCGCGTTGGAGCTGGGATGCGACGTGTTCGCCGTCGATATAGGCAAGGTGAGTAGGTCTTCGCTCGACAAGGTGACGGCGGCTTGCCACGACATAGGCATCAAAGCGGGCGTGCGAATTAATCCTTATAATATAGAAAAAGGCAGTGCGGCGTTCGGCGAGGGTTATACCGAACGGACGGCGGACGGCAAGTATAAAGTAGTCGATTTGAAAAAGTTCATGAGCGCATTTACTGCGCTTATGCAAGGCTACGCGTTCGAGTACGCGCTGATTGATCTGCCGTGGATGGGCGACGACTTCGGCGCACAGGCTATGTGCGAGTTCCGTAACGAAGCGAGCAAGCTTAGCCCCGAGCTTACAATAGAATGGGGCGTAGTGCCGCGCAAGCTAAGGTATGCGGAAACGCTGTGCTATCCCACCGCGCTCATGCGCACCGTCGTAACGGCGGAAGCGGTGGAGAGCGGCGCGCTCAAAACGGAGTTCGACGCGGCGTCGGTAGGGCGGCTCGGGTACGAGCTCGACCCGCTCGAACTGAGCGACGGCGTTAAGCGCGCTATCCGCGCACAGGTGTTTTCGTATCAGGACGACGCGCCCACCGCGCTGTTCGGCGATCTTTACCGCGCGGGCATGACGGGCGGCAAGAGCATGACGTTTGTCAGCAAGGACAAGAGCAAGGCTTACGTCGTGTGCGTGCCGACCGACGGCGGCGTGCATAAGGTCTTTTTGACGGGTATCGACGAGCATAACCTCTATCACGTTCGCGAAATGAATAAAACGTTTTCGGGCGCGGCGCTTGTCTGCTGCGGCGTGACCGTGGGAAGCGCTAATTCGTTCACGTTACATTTGCGTCAAGTCGCGGACTATGAATAATTAAGAATTAAGAATTAAGAATTAAAGGTAAACTCTAATAGATAATGTCCTACGCAATAATACTTGTCATTTCGAGCGAAAGCGAGAAATCTCACCGCGGATAATGTTTACAATAGAGTTGTATCGAAATTAAAACACGGATAATGGTCGCAGGTTCTAATTGGCTGTTATCTGTGTTTTTTGTTTTACTTAGCTAAATCGATAGAGTTCTTTATTGCTTGTATTGTAGACAAGCCACTTCAAGAGAGAGCCCTCATCCGTCGGCTCCTTCGTCGCCGCCACCTTCCCCAATTGGGGAAGGCTTGCCACCCTCGGAATGACAGGCGTTCGGCTCTTACTTCCTATAATCACCCCGTAGGGGTCGATCCCTGACCCCTGTGCCCTAATCCCTTTTCCCTTATTTCAACAAAATTCTACAAAGTACTTGACTTTATTATATTCGTGTTGTAAACTTATTTCAGCAAAAAATTATTGCGAGGTGTTATTTATCATGGCGGAACGCGGTATGGGCTGGTATAAGTTTCTTATCAATTTCGCATTGCCGTTGGGCGTTGTTTGGAATATAGCGTTCGGTGTAATTGCCGTTACCGGTTATGCGTACAAAATGTACGACGTAGATCCCACGCTTATTTACGCGTTATATCCCGGTCTTCAAACGGTTGATATTATTTACGGCGTCGCGCTGTTTCTATTGGCGGCGGTAGGTATTGCCGCGCGCTTCATGCTCGCTAAGTATATGCGGCTCGGTCCGATCGCGCTGTACGCATTGTACTTCCTCGTGATAGTGGTCGAAATCGTCTACGCCGCTCTTGTTGCGCACTTGACCGAAAGCAGCTTTATCGAAGCGTTCTCCATTCAAAATATAATATGGCTTGTGGCGCAGTTCGTCTGCCTGGTCGTAAGCTTCGTTTACTTCCGCAAGCGCAGCGATATGTTCATACACTGATCGATAGGTAATCGGAAACCGTACCCCCAATCAAATGCGGGTGCGGTTTTTTGTTTTGTAATTGTTTCGAACTTGCGGTTTAGTCAGGTGTCTATACTGCACTCAATATATTGTGGTTTTGGCGCGAAAAATTTTTTAAAAAAACACAATATATTGTGTCTTTTGGCTTGACAAGCCTATTTGGGGGTGATATAATAGCAATGTTTTCGCCCCTAAAAAGGGAAAGTGATAAAATCTTCCGTTTTAGTGTGTAAAACAATCGACATAACTCATGTTACTCGGAGGTAACCAATGTATCAAGTAGTCAAGAGAGACGGCAAAAAGACGGGCTTCGATTTATCCAAGATAAGCCAAGCCATTCGCAAGGCGTTCGACGCGGTCGAAAAGCAGTATAACGACGATATCATCGATCTTATCGCGTTGCGCGTTACGAGCGATTTTTCGGGCAAGGTCAAGAACGGGTTCGTTGCCGTTGAGGACATACAGGACAGCGTAGAGCAGGTGCTCATTCAGGCGGGCTATGCCGACGTTGCCAAGGCGTACATTCTTTACCGCAAACAACGCGAAAAAATTCGCAATATGAAGTCGACCATACTCGACTATAAAGAGCTCGTCGACAGCTACGTTAAAGCTTCCGACTGGCGCGTGAAAGAGAACTCGACCGTTACTTATTCGGTCGGCGGTCTCATTCTTTCCAACTCGGGCGCTATCACCGCCAACTATTGGCTCTCCGAGATCTACGACGAGGAGATCGCTAACGCGCACCGCAGCGCGGACATTCACATTCACGATATGTCCATGCTTACCGGCTACTGCGCGGGCTGGTCGCTCCGTCAGCTTATTCAGGAAGGCTTGGGCGGCATACCCGGCAAGATCAGCTCGTCGCCGGCGAGCCACCTTGCGACCCTCTGCAACCAGATGGTCAACTTCCTCGGCATTATGCAAAACGAATGGGCGGGCGCGCAGGCGTTCTCGTCCTTCGATACCTATCTTGCGCCGTTCGTCAAGGTGGACAACCTTTCTTACAACGAAGTTAAGAAGTGCATCGAGTCGTTCATTTACGGCGTAAACACCCCGTCGCGCTGGGGCACGCAAGCTCCGTTCAGCAATATCACGCTCGACTGGACGTGCCCGCCCGACCTTGCCGAACAGCCCGCTATCGTCGGCGGCAAGTCCATGAACTTCAAGTACAAGGACTGCAAGAAGGAAATGGACATGGTCAACAAGGCGTTCATCGAGATCATGATCGAGGGCGACGCCAACGGCCGCGGCTTCCAGTATCCTATCCCCACGTACTCGATTACCAAGGACTTCGACTGGACCGAGAACGAGAACAACAAGCTGTTGTTCGAGATGGCGGCTAAGTACGGCACTCCGTATTTCAGCAACTATATCAACTCCGACATGGAACCGTCGGATATCCGCAGTATGTGCTGCCGTCTGCGCCTCGACCTTACCGAGCTTCGCAGGAAGAACGGCGGGTTCTTCGGAAGCGGCGAGAGCACCGGTTCGGTCGGCGTCGTTACGCTCAATATGCCGCGCCTTGCGTACCTTGCGGAGAACGAAGAAGATTTCTACAACCGTTTGGACAGGCTCATGGATATCTCGGCGCGCTCGCTCAAAATCAAGCGCGACATTATAACCAAGCTCATGGACGAGGGTCTTTATCCCTACACCCGCCGCTACCTCGGCACGTTCAATAACCACTTCTCGACTATCGGGCTTGTCGGTATGAACGAAGCGGGGCTCAACGCCAAATGGCTCCGCGCCAACCTCACCGATCCGCGCGTACAGGAGTTCGCCAAGAACGTGCTCAACCATATGCGCGAGCGGCTCGTTATCTACCAAGAACGCTACGGCGATCTTTACAACCTCGAAGCAACGCCCGCCGAGTCGACGACTTACCGCTTGGCTAAGCACGACAAGGAGCGTTATCCCGATATCATCACCGCCAACGAGAACGGCACGCCGTACTACACCAACAGCTCGCACCTGCCCGTAGGCTATACCGAGGACGTGTTCAGCGCGCTCGATATCCAGGACGAGCTCCAAATTCTTTACACCTCGGGTACCGTTTTCCACACCTTCTTAGGCGAGAAACTGCCCGACTGGAAGGCCGCGGCTAAGCTCGTTCGCACGGTCGCCGAGAATTACAGACTTCCGTACTTCACGCTTTCGCCGACGTACTCGGTATGCCGCAACCACGGCTATATCGCAGGCGAGGTTTATACCTGCCCGCACTGCGGCGAAAAGACCGAGGTCAACAGCCGTATTACCGGTTACTACCGTCCCGTTCAGAACTGGAACGACGGCAAGGCGCAGGAGTTCAAGGACCGCAGAACGTACAACACCATGAAGTACGATACCCCGCACACCGGACACAAACTTCCAAACCGCGAGCAGCCCGAAAGCACGCCCGAGGTCTGCGTGACGGGCGCAAGGCTCATGCTGTTCACCACGCCCACCTGTCCCAAGTGCAGGGCATCGATACCCATGCTCAACGAGGCGGGGATCGAGGTCGAGGTCATCAACGCCAACGAGCAACGCGATCTCGCAATAAAGTACGGCGTTAAGAAAGCTCCCACCCTCGTGGCGGACGACGGAGAGAACGTCGTTAAGTACGCCGACGTTACCGGAGTAAAGCAATTCATAGACGCGTTCAGGGCGAGCAAGACGGAAGTCACGCCCGCCAAAGGCTCGAAGAAAAAGGTCAACGCGAATGCATGATATAATAGTAATAGGCGCAGGCACGGCGGGAATGACCGCCGCGCTGTACGCGCTTAGGAACGGGAAAACCGTGTTGTTGCTCGAAGGCGAGTGCGTAGGCGGTCAGATTGCCAATTCGCCGCGAGTGGAAAATTTCCCGTCGATAAAAGAGATTTCGGGCAGTGAGTTCTCCGACAAGCTGTTCGAGCAGATCAAAGCGCTCGGCGCGGAGCTGGAATACGAGCGGGCGGAGCAAATACAAAAAACCGCCGATATCTTTACCGTCAAGACCGACAGCGGAAAGCACGAGGCGCGTGCGGTAATAATCGCCACCGGCGCAAAGCATAAGCATATCGGCGTGGAGCGAGAAGAAGAACTTACCGGTAGCGGCGTAAGCTACTGCGCCGTTTGCGACGGTCCGTTCTACTCGGGCGACGACGTGGCGCTCGTGGGCGACGCGAATACCGCGCTCCAATACGGGATCTTGCTCTCGGGATATTGCAACAAGGTATACGTTTGCACCTGGATGGATAAGTTTTTCGGCGACAAAGCGCTCGTCGATACGCTGCTGCAAAAGAAAAACGTAGAGTGGGTAAAAAACGTTACGCTTTGCGGATTCGAGGGCGGCGACGAGCTCAGCGCGTGCGTGTTCGACGACAAGGAAACCGGCAAAAAACGCACCATACCCGTCAAGGCGTGTTTTATCGCCATAGGTCAAGAGCCGGACAACGCGCCCTTTAAAAACGTTGTCAAGCTTGACGGAAGCGGCTATATCACTGCTGACGAGAACTGCACGACAAATACGGACGGTGTGTTCGTCGCAGGCGACTGCCGTACTAAAAAAGTCCGTCAGCTTACAACCGCCGTCGCCGACGGTGCGTCCGCAGCAATGGCAGCCTGCAAATACTTAGGCTAACAGACAATGTAAGCGCACAGGGCTAACCGACGCTGAGAGTACAAAAACTTCCGTCGTGTGCTGTCGGTGCCACAATCGAATACAAATTTAAAAGACCTTGTGAAAACAGGGTCTTTTTCTTTTATTTAGATTTAAGAAGTGTCAGCATAGTTTTTTAAAAGTGTTTCGATGGTTGAAAAAACAAAATAATTTTACAAAATGTGTAAAATATGCTTGACATAAAATGTAAAATATGGTAATCTCTTGTTGTGAGGTTGAAATGCTACGCGAACGACTCAAAGAAATGGAATTGCGCATAACCGAACTTGCGGACTATTTGCAGGTGTCTAGACCGACGATGTACAAGTTTATCGAGTATTACGACTATGCAAAGTTCGACCTTATAAATAAGGATATACTTGCGCTGTTTAATTACATAACCGAGAATGAGCTTGCGGGTAAGAAAAACGTAATAAATTTCATTCTTACTAATTTGGTTCGCATACAAGAGTCGGGTGTAGATGGAAATTTAAGCGTTATTTCCGCAGTGGAAAATATGCTCAAATCCAATCCAAAATCCAAAAAAAGCAGATTTTTGACCGATTGCTTTTTGACTGACGAATTCAATGACATAATTTGTTATCTTGTAGACGTGTCGGATATTATCCAAAAAGACAATTTGACGACGGAAGAAAAGAAAAAAATTCAACCTTATATCGAACTAAAAAAACAAATCAAACTAACGGAGGATTAGATTTATGGAAAGATCGTTGTACATTACTAAGTACAAAAATTTAGGTGTTAATGAACCGCAGCGCTTTGTTCTCAACAACTTTACAAGTAAGGACGACATTGGTAATCTTGTTATCATAGTAGGGCCTAACAACTCGGGTAAGTCGAACATCCTAGATGCATTGGATCGTTTCGGGAATAGAAATTGGACTCGAAACGATATAACCAAGCTTTCGCTCGACAAGAAGGACGCTACCCCTCAAATTTCATTATGCTGCAAGGCAAATAAGTCGGGCGGTGAATATACTTGCCGCTATACGCACGGAGTAGACGAGCCGTTTGTTGCTTTTCCTAAAAATAACGGGAATGGTAATATGCGGTCGGATACGTTTGTTCCAAATACACTGGCAGCATTGAAAGGACTTGTAAGAGCCGTGGATAATGTTGCAGCGCAGTATGGATATGGTAAAGGACAGTTTTCCGACATAACGAATTTTGTAAATGATACGGAACAAAGCATTGCAGCTGGCAACCCCGTAGATACCTCAAAGTTCAGCGAACAAGTGTCGGTTTTTGTAAATAATATCCTTATCAACGGAAGAAGAAATCAGATATTTCGTGAGGGTTGGAATAGATTTGTTACATCTGGGAAACATACAAGCTTTATACGTATGTTCGGTAGCGGGGATAACGCTTCTGAACTCGACAAACTTGGAATTGCTTATGATGATAAATACGGCATGGAATTCATGCCGCATATTATACGCTATAAAGATGAGCCTATAAAAAATAGTGATCTAAATGTGGATTGCAGTAATATCGCGGCGAGCAGTTTTTTCAAAAGAGTGTTTGAATTGATCGACTATCCGATCGATACGGTGCGACGTGCGTATGAAGAATTTGCGCATGATGGTAATCGCGGAGTGCTTACCAAGCAACAGCGAATTATATGCAAAAAACTTAGCAAGGTAGCCGACGACTTTAATAAGCTTTATTGCAATAAGACGGAAAAATACGGTTTCGAGATAAATCTCGATTCCAATAGATTGTTTTTCAGTATATTCAACGGCGAAAACGACTGCTCACTCGATATTCAGTCGACGGGTTTTAGATGGTTTTTCGATTTGTACTTTAATCTTTTGGGCACAAAAACGTTGATGCGTGGCGACATTATTTTGATGGACGAGCCCGCGACAAATTTGCACGTAAAAGGACAAAAGGAGCTTCGAAAGTTTCTAAAAGAATTTGCCGTAAATAACGGTGTGACTATCGTACTTGCTACGCACTCACCGTTTTTGGTAGATATAGATTGTTTGGACGAGCTACGCGTGGTCGAAGAAAAGGACGGTGAGGCATACATATACAACGATTTTTCGGCAATCAATCTCGATGATCCCGACAGCCTCTTGCCCGTAAAAGAGGCGTTAACCGTGGATAGCTGTCATTTGTATGATCCCTACAAAAAGGTAGTGTTTGTCGAAGGCATAACCGATTACAATTATTTGATAGCGTTTAAGAAAAAGCTCGGTATTGAAGACGATATTATTTTTATTCCTATCAAGGGCGTGGGAGACATGAAAAATGCCGACGCGAAAAAGAAGCAACGTGATATAAGCAAGCGTTTGATCGAATTACGTAAACACAATCCGATTTTGCTTGCGGATGGCGATGCGGCTGGGATCTCTATGAAAGAGGTAAACAGCAAGGATTCGGCTTTGACAGTAATGTTATTGTCCGATATAGATGTGACGTTTAAATCTATTGAATCGCTGTTTGATAAAGAAGATTTGAAAAAGCTCGGACTTGCTGATGAGAGGGGTAGGTTTGTAAAGCATGCGTCAACTTCGTCGCGAATTAAGACTTTTGCGGATAAGCTTGAATTTTCCGAAACGACACTTGCAAATTTCAAAAAGCTCTTTGATAAATTAGCAGATATGTAATTTATTTGTACTATAATAAAACCACGCTCGTGGCAATCTCGCATGTGAGTTTGCACTGACCACCATATTTTCGATCTAGCACGTTAATAGTTTTGACGGTGATCGTCGTTTTTGTACTCTCTGCGACGGGAGGCTATGGAGTAAGACAGCCTAATAAATCAATCAAAATTAAAGACCTTGTGAAAACAAGGCCTTTAATTTTATTTAGACCTAATACTGACTTTTGTTTGCTTCCACGTTGATTTTGACATTTTGATTAATATCAACTTCTTGATATGCCAAGCAATTATATCAATTTAGCTATATAATTATATATGAGCATCGTGGAGAATACTAAAAAATAAAATTTAAGGATATTAACCCATGAAAAATGTGCAAACAAAACGTTCGGCTTCGATAGAAATCGCAAACGCTTTTATGAACGGTATTAGAGAAAATTGCAGTGATTTATTTTTGGATAATGAATTTAAAAAGCGATTTTGCTCTTTAATGGGTTTTATTGACGAGAAGCGTGTTCCTGAATTGGAAACCGATATAGTAGGCGTTTACGTTGTTTATGAACAAGAACCGCCGCGAGGTTAATGGATGTGGAGTATTGTGAACCGGGATTGCCCGCGGAATCGCGGGCGGGCTTCGGCGTTCCCCTGAGTTGTAAACGACTCCACGAAAAAAACACCCGTAAGGGTGTTTCTTCGTGGAGCTGTTACCGGGATTCGAACCCGGGACCTCCACCTTACCAAGGTGGTGCTCTACCGACTGAGCCATAACAGCATATCAAAATGTTGGGGTTTTGTATCGCTTGCAGCGAACCTACCTAAGATGGTGGTCCGACTGAGCCATAACAGCATGAGTTGATTGATTTGCCTTGCTATTATACTATATTGAAATCGAGTTGTCAATCTTTTTTAGTGCATTTCTGTTAAAAGCGTTTTAAATGAATTGACCTACTTTCTTTTTCGAAAGAAAGTAGGCAAAGAAAACTTGCGTTTTTCCTTTAAAAGCGTTGACAATATTTTTCATAATTATATATAATATGTTTGCAAGTTAATATTTGCGGCAGTTCGTAACCATCCTGCCCGAGTGATTGTACGTTTAAATAAATTAGGTATATACCCCGTGGCAAGCCACGGACGTCGCGCTTTGCGCGCCTTACGCCCTAAGGGCGTGGGATTAACCTAATTTGTCAGCGTCGCATTTTTGCCATTGCAAGCAAGCAAAAATGCTCCTCGAATCAAAACTACGGGAGGCGGAGCTTAGGCTCGGTGCGTTTTGTAACGGTTACTTTACAAAACGCGTTTTTGTTTTTATGGAAAGATATTCTGTCATTCGCGATAAACGACCGCGCGAGCTTGTGCTTCTTCGCGGCAGCGGGTGCGTTTACAAGCGTTGTGCGTTTTGCGATTATCATATAGATTGTTCGCCCGACGAGGCGGCTAACTTCGCGCTCAACTCGTCCGTGCTTGCGCGCGTAACAGGCGAGTACGGCGAGCTGGAAGTCATTAACAGCGGGTCGGTGTTCGAGCTCGATAGCCGCACGCTCGCGCTTATTAAGGCGGTATGCGCCGAGCGTAATATCTCGGTCGTTCATTTCGAAACGCATTATTTATACCGTAATAAACTCGACGAGCTTCGGCGCGAGTTCGACGGTTTTACTTTGCTATTCAAGCTCGGGCTAGAAACGTTCGATTACGATCTGCGCGAGAACGTTCTATTAAAGGGCATACCCGACCGCGATCCCGCGATCATAGCGCAGGGCTTTGACGAAGCGAACTTCTTGTTCGGCTTGACGGGGCAGACCGTCGAAACCATGCGGAGCGATATAGAACTCGGTTTAAAATATTTCAAGCGCATTTGCGTAAATGTAATGTGCGAGAACTCGACTTCGGTCAAGCCCGACGGTCAAGTAGTATCGGCGTTTGTGCGCGAGCTCTATCCTATATATAAGGACGATCCGCGCGTGGATATTTTAATTTCCAATCTCGATTTCGGGGTGGGGGAAATTAATAATTAGGAATTAGTAGAGGGAATAAAATAGCCCTCATCCACCGCTACGCGGTCCCCCTTCCCCAATTGGGGAAGGCTTAAATAAGGAAAAGTTTATGAACGAATTAATGCTTATAGTATCGCTGATATTGATATACGGCGCGGTGCTCGTATCGTACTCGCTGTTCGGGCGGTCGGGGCTTTACGTGGTTTCGGCGCTCGCGACGGTGCTAGCTAATATAGAAGTGCTTATCATGATAAAGGCATTCGGCATGGATCAAACGCTCGGTAACGTGCTGTTCGCGTCAACCTTTCTCGCTACCGATATTCTGTCGGAGTGCGAGGGCAAGCGCGCGGCGAACAAGGCGGTGTATCTCGGGCTTTTCGCTACGCTGTTCTTTTTGGGGCTAAGCTCTATGTGGCTTGCGTTCGTGCCGAGCGAAAGTGATCTCGCAATGCCCGCCATTCGCGAGATATTCACGCAAACGCCGCGCATGGTTGCAGCGTCGCTGCTCGTTTACGTGGTGAGCCAGTTCTTTGACGTTTGGCTTTACCATAAGTGGTGGGCGTTTACGGAAAAGAAGTTCGGCGATTCCAAAAAGCTCTTGTGGCTTAGAAACAACGGCTCGACGCTCGTCAGTCAGCTTATTAACAGCGCGCTGTTTACGTTCTGCGCGTTCGTCGGAACGTACGATTTTATAACGCTTCTGTCCATATTCGGATCGAGCTACGTAATATACGTTTTTACATCTTTGCTCGACACGCCCGTGCTTTATCTCGCGCGAAAGATAAAGTCGGCTAAGCTTTCCCGCGGCGAATTGCTTTTGTCGTAGTTGCGTTTAGGTCGTTCAATTACGGCTTTACGGCGGCAAAAGGGTATAAATTGCAAAATTACTTGACTTTTATGCCGGGTATGGCTTATAATTATATTATCGAAAGTGTTGACTTCTCACACGAAACTTCGAGGTGATTATGAACAAAGTCGTTACAAACAAGAAAAGCATAAAAGCAATCATGCTCGTGCTTTTGCTCGTCGTGTGCACCGCTCTTACGGGTTGCGGCCTGTTTCAGAAAGAAACCGAGAAGTTTGCGGTTTTGTTCTTTACCGACGGCGCGGGCACTATCGCGTCGCAATCGATCGAAGCAGGCGGTAAGGTAACGCGCCCCGACGATCCCGTAAATCCCGGCTACACTTTCGGCGGTTGGTATACCGACCCTGCCCATACCGTGGAATGGAATTTCGATACCGATACCATCAATGAATCGCGCGTGCTATTTGCTAAGTGGATATCGCCGAGCGGCGAGACCAATTCCGATACCTCGACTACCACGTGCGTCGTTTCGTTCTACGAGAACGGTGGCTCTACGGTTGCGCCGCAACGCGTGAACATGGGCGACAAAGTGACCCGTCCTAACGATCCCGTAAAGACGGGCTATACGTTCGACGGCTGGTATACGGACGATAGCTACACCGTGGCATGGAATTTCGATACCGATACGGTAACCAAAAAATCGATAACCATTTACGCCAAGTGGAAAGAAAACGTGCCGAAGTTTGCGGTTATGTTCTTTACCGACGGCGGCGGCACGATCGCGTCGCAATCGGTCGAAGCGGGCGGCAAGGTCAAGCGCCCCGCCGATCCTGTAAAGACAGGTTATACGTTCGGCGGGTGGTACACCGACTCGACTCACACCGTCGCGTGGAACTTCGATACTGATACCGTTAACGATTCGATTAGTTTGTTCGCGAAGTGGACTTCGTCCAGCGGTCAAACCAACACCGAAAACTCGACCACCACGTGCGTCGTTTTGTTCTATGAGAACGGTGGCTCTACGGTTTCGCCGCAACGCGTGAATATGGGCGGCAAGGTGACTCGCCCCGCCGATCCCGTCAAGACTAATTATACATTCGACGGTTGGTACGCGGATGAAAGCTATACCAAGGCGTGGAATTTCGATACCGATACTGTAAATAAAACGTCGATAACCATTTACGCCAAGTGGAAACAAAACTCGTCGGGCGGCAGCAACGAAGAAGAGGAAAATCAAGGCAATACCGGTACAGGCGAGGACGTTACCGTTACATTCAACGTCGGGCTCGACGCGCGCAAAAAGGGTTTGAGCAATCCCGCAGCCGTGACCGTAAAGAGCGGCAACAAGATAACCGCGCCCGCAGTAACGCTCGCGGGCTATACGCTCAGCGGCTGGTACGTTGAGAACGGCAGCACCAAATGGAATTTCGCAAACAATGTTACGCAAACCATGACTTTGTTTGCCAAGTGGACGGGCGGCGGCGCTCAGGTAGAGTATACGCCCACTATGACCACTAACAACACGCTCTACATACACTATCTGCGCAGTGAGTACACCAACTGGTCGCTGTGGGTTTGGTCGACGGGCAACGGCAAAAAGGTGAGCTATTCGCAGATCGACAATTCGGGCGCGATCTACGCTATCGACCTTTCGCAGTACGGCAGCGCTACCAAGATCAACTTCAAGCCCGCGATCATCAACAGCAACGGCGACTGGGAAAGCTCGGACGGCGGCGACGTGACAGTCACGCTTTCGCAAACGAAGAAAGTCGGCGGAAGCTATCACTGGTTCGTGCAAGAGGGCAACACTGCTGCAGGCACAAACTATCTTGCGGCGCAGACGACCGCCGACGGCGTCACGACCGAAGAAAAGCGCGAGAGCAAAACTAACGTCAACCGCTCGTACGCGGCGAACCTGCCCAAGGCGGCGACCGTCACGGGTTGCGACGATATGGGCGTAGGGTATCAGATTTTCGTTGCGAGCTTCTGCGACAGCAACGGCGACGGCGTGGGCGATCTCAAAGGAATAACGAGCAAGCTCGATTATTTCAAAGACCTCAACGTGGACGTTCTGTGGCTTACGCCAATTCAAAGCAGCGACTCGTATCACGGTTATGACTGCTACGACTATTATGCGATCGATCCCAAGTTCGGCACCAACGCCGACTATCGTGAGCTTGTTTACAAGGCGCACCAAAAAGGCATCAAGGTCATAATGGACTTGGTCGTAAACCACACTTCCACCAGCAACGAGTGGTTTATCAAGTCCAAGAACTGCGTTGTCGAGACGGTAACTTATCAGGACGGCACGACGGCTCAGGTCAACTATCGCGACTTTTACAGATGGAAGAAATCGAGTAGCGTGTCTTACCGCTACTGTGCGGCGGGTGACGGTTACAGCTATTATTCGTCGTTCGGCAGTTCGATGCCCGAGCTTAATTACGATTATCAGCCCGTTCGCGACGCGATGCTCGACGTAGCTAAGTACTGGATGAACTTCGGTTTGGACGGATTCCGCATGGACGCTATCAAGCATATGTTCATGTGGGAGGAGAGCACCAACGCATCGAGCGACGTGAAGGGCGGCGTAGGCGATACCGGCTACGAGTACAACCTTACCAAGGACGTCGAGGTCTTTAAGGAACTGAACTACAAGCTCAAACAAAAGTTCCCCAACGCGTTCCTGCTCGGCGAACAATTAAGCGGCAACGTTGACGATGTTTCGCCGTTCTACGCGGGCATGGACTCGCTGTTCGACTTCAATACCTATTATGATTTGCCCGGGCGCATACAGAACGGCAGCGCATTAGCGGCGGCGAACGCGTTTAACTCGAACGCCACTAAGTACGCGAACAACCGTGGCGGCAGGGCTATCAATTCCATGATAACCTCCAACCACGATATAGACAGGCTTTCGGAAAAGCTCAGCAGCAACGTAAATCAAGAAAAGCTGTACTTTGCGGTCATCATGACGCTTCCGGGTCTCAGCTGGATATACTACGGCGACGAGATCGGACTTATCGGAAATAAATCGGACGGGAAGGGCGACGACGGCTTGCGACAGTCAATGAAGTGGACGAGTAGCTGGGCGAACAAGTGCACTGCCATTTACGATTATAAGATAAACAACAGTACCAAGAGCGTTGCAGAGCAAGAGAGCGACAACAACTCGCTTTTGAACTACGTAAAGAAGCTGACCAAGCTCAGGAACGACTATCCCGCGCTTATCAGCGGTAACGCTACGTGCTCTACGCAGGACGGAATGCTTAAAATAACCGTAACGGGCGGCGGACAAACGCTTACCGTTTACCATAACTTCTCGAACTCGACCAAGACCGTAAGCGGCACTCCGGTGTTCGGTACTTCCGCAGTAACGCCTTACGGCACGAGTGTAGTGATATAATTAAAAATTAATAATTAAAAGACCGTATCGGGGGTAATGCCCTTATACGGTTTTTTAGCATATAATCGCAAACAAATAAATTGACTTAAATTGTGCGTGTATGTTATAATTTTAACAGTCGGTCATACGGAGTAATAATAATGTTGAAATTTTGTCCCGAGTGCGGAAGTAAAATAAGCGGCGGTAAGTTTTGCGGCAACTGCGGCGTGGATCTGAGTAAATACGAAACGGACTCGGTCGCGACCGATAATACCGACGCGCCTGAGGCTGACGGCGCAGTCGACGAGCTGCAAGCTTCCGTTGACGAAAAGCAGACGCGCGACGACAAGCTACGCGTCATGATAATTCGTGGTGCGTACGACGAGGCGGAAAAAATTTGTAACGAACGTATCGAAGTCGATCCTATGGATAAGACGGCTTATATCGGTTTGATACGTATTGTTTCTCATAATTACAAGGAATACGAGGGCGTGGAGATAGCGGAGCATATCCGCATTGCCGAGGAGATTTTCGGCGGCGAGGACGAACTGCTTAAAAATATCGAATACGCCAAATATTATGTCGCGCGTAAAGCGCATTTGGATGAACTGCGCAGGCGCATGGACGAGGAGAGGCGGTTGTCCGAGCTGTTCGAGTTTTCGGTAAACGCCGACGGCTCGTACACGATAAATAAGCTTAAAGATAATACGGCGATAAGCGTTGTTATACCTAACTCAGTCACGAGAATAGGCAAAAACGCGTTTTTAGCCTGCGGCAGCTTGACGAGCATCGAAATCCCCGACAGTGTGACGAGCATAGGCGAGCAGGCGTTTTCCAGCTGCATCAGCTTGGCGAAAATCGAGATACCGAACTCGGTCACGAGCATAGGCGAATACGCTTTTTTCAGTTGCAACAGTTTGGCGAGTATAGTAATACCCGACGGCGTAGTGCGTATCGAAAGTTATTTGTTTGCGCATTGCAGCAGCTTGGCGAGCGTAAAGATCCCGAGCGGCGTAACGTTTATCGGCGAGCGTGCGTTCTCCGGTTGCAGCAGGCTGACGGGCATAGAGATACCTAACACCGTGGTCAATATCGACGAACGGGTGTTCTCGGGTTGCAGCGGTTTGGGGAGTATAAAAATACCCGACAGTGTGACTATTATCGGTGAGCGCGCTTTTTACGGTTGCAGCGATTTGGAGAGCGTCGAGATCGGAAACAGCGTAAAGAGTATCGGCGAGAGCGCGTTCTTCGGTTGCAGCAGCTTGACGAGTATCGATATACCCGACTCGGTGACGAGCATGGGGGATAGTATGTTTTCGGGTTGTAGCAGTTTAAAGAAGGCGACGGTTTCGGGCGACCTTCGGTACAACGATTTCCCCGATAACTGCGAAGTTATGATAAGACAGGAAGAAAATTGATAATTAAAAACGGTTGTGCCGTGCGGCTTAGCCGTTTTTTAATGTTCGATAATGTGGCGTAGAGCAACAAATAACGGCACGCTATTACTCGGGTGTAACAATTAATAAATAACTTCTGCAAATACCCGAACTTAGTTTTCTTTGCATACTTCTTTTATAAAAGAAGTATGAGAGTTTTTGGAAAAGGCTTGATATTTATCTTTAAATGGTGTATAATTGACGGGGTGAGAAATTCACGCAATAAAAAACGCACAGGGAGATGCACGTTTTTATGGATACGAAGTTGATCGACGCTTATCATCACGGTGATTGTTTTGACGCCTATAAATACTTAGGCTGTCACTTCGACGCAAAGACCGGTACGGCGGTATTCCGCGTATGGTCGACGCGCGCGACCTCGATCGCGGTCATCGGCGATTTCAACAATTGGGATATCAACGCCAACCGCATGACCAAGATAACCGAAGCCGGTATTTGGGAAGTTACCGTCAAGGGCGTTAAGCTTTACGATAACTACAAGTTCTACATCGAGAACGGTTTCTCCTATCCTATATATAAGTGCGATCCGTTCGCGTTCCACCGCGAGACCTTCGAGGGCACTAACGCGAAGGTCGTCGACATAGAGCACTTCAACTGGACGGACGCCGACTACATTAAGAACAAGCCCGATCCGTACAGCGCGCCCATGAGCGTATACGAAGCGCATATCGCGTCGTGGCGCAGGTACGCCGACGGCAACACGTTCGACTATCGCAAGTTCGCCGACGAAATGAGCGAATACCTCAAAGAGCTCGGCTACACGCACTTGGAGCTTATGGGCGTTGCGGAATATCCGTTCGATGGCTCGTGGGGCTATCAGGTAACGGGCTACTACGCGCCGACCTCGCGCTACGGCACGCCCGAGGACTTCATGTACCTCGTAAACAAAATGCACTCCTGCGGTATCGCGGTCATACTCGACTGGGTACCCGGTCACTTCCCCAAGAACGGCGACGGACTGTACGAGTTCGACGGCGGTCCGCTTTACGAGCACAGCGATCCGCTGCGTATGGAGCACAAGGAATGGGGCACGCGTTGCTTTGACTACGGTCGCAACGAGGTAAGGAACTTCCTTATCTCTAACGCGTTTTACTGGCTCGATATGTACCACATCGACGGACTTCGCGTCGACGCAGTAGCAAGTATGCTGTACCTCGACTACGGCAGGTACGAGTGGCGTCCCAATATCTACGGCGGCAACGAGAACCTCGAAGCGGTCGACTTCCTCCGCAGACTCAACACCGCAGTGTTCGCCAAGTACCCCAAGGCGCTCATGATCGCCGAGGAGAGCACGGCGTGGGGCGGCGTTTCGCGCCCCGTCGACATGGGCGGTCTCGGCTTCAACTTCAAGTGGAACATGGGCTGGATGAACGACACTCTGTCGTACATTAAAGTCGATCCCGTATTCCGCAAGTACCACCACAACACGATCACATTCTCTATGATATATGCGTTCACCGAGAACTTCGTTCTGCCCATCTCGCACGACGAGGTCGTGTACGGCAAAGGCTCGCTCATCAACAAGATGCCGGGCGATTACGACGTCAAGTTCGCGAGCGTGAGAAACTTCCTCACGTATATGTTCTCGCACCCCGGCAAGAAATTATTGTTCATGGGCGCGGAGCTCGGTCAATTCAACGAATGGAACTTCAATAAAGAGCTCGACTGGAATCTTCTCGAATACCCGGCGCACGCCGACCTTAAAAAGTTCGTTTCCACGCTCAACGGCATTTACAAGAACTATCCCGCCATGCACCAGATCGACTACGACTGGAAGGGCTTCGAGTGGCTGGTTTCCGACGACTACCTGCAAAACATTCTCGTGTACGAGCGCCGCGACAACGACGATAACCGCATGGTCGCGATCATCAACTTCTCGCCCGTACCGCACGAAGGCTACCGCTTCGGCGCGCACGAGGGCGAGTACACCGAGCTTCTCCGCACCGAGATCTTCAAGTGGGGTCAGTCGGGCGCTAAGTACAAGACCGATAAGATCGCAAGCCACGGCAAGGACGACTCGCTGTGCATAGACGTTCCGCCCATGGGCGCGATACTGTTATACAGCCCCGCGGCTAAAAAGGTCGAGGCGAAAAAGCCCGAAGCGAAAAAGGCAGAGGTAAAAGCCGCCGCGCCCGAGGAAAAGGCGGCGGGGGAAGTCACTGCGGCTAAGAAAGCCCCGGCTAAAAAAGCGACTGCTGCCGCCGCGCCCAAAAAGCCCGCAGAGAAAAAGCCTGCGGCGGCGGACAAGCCCGTAGCAAAGAAAGCTCCCGCAAAAAAGGCGGCAGGGGAAACAACTGCGGCTAAAAAGCCTGCGGCTAAGAAAACGACAAAATAATACAAAAACCGTAATTAATTAGCAACCCCGCATATTACAATCAGCCCGACAACGTATGCAATTTCACCGACGATATGATACAATAATAATAAATACAGTACGTCATATCATGTGCGAGGGTTAAGGAGAATTCATAATGGCAAAAGCAAAAATGACCAACGTTTTATTCGTTACGACGGAGGCGATACCGTTCGCTTCCACGGGCAGTATGGGCGACGTATGCTCGGCGCTCCCCCGCGCGCTCATCAAGACCAAAAAGACTGACGCGCGCGTAATGCTTCCGCTTTACAAGGAAGTTGCCGAACACTACAAGGACCAAATGACCTTCGTGTGCAATATCACCGTTCAGCTCGGCTGGCGTAACCAATACTGCGGACTGTTCCGCATGGAATACGATGGCGTGGTTTTCTACTTCGTAGACAACGAGTACTACTTCAAGCGCAGCAAAATCTACGGCTATTACGACGACGCCGAACGGTTCGCGTTCCTTTCGCGCGCCGCGCTCGAACTCATTCCGCACCTCGATTTCAAGCCCGAGGTCCTGCAATCGAACGACCATCTTACGGCGCTCGTGCCCGTTTACTATGCGCTCGATTACAAGGATAAGCCCGAATACAAGAATATCAAAAACGTTTTCACCATTCACAACATAAACTATCAGGGGCTGTATCCCGCAGTAATTGCGGGCGACGTGTTCGGCATACCCGAAGACAAGCTGTCCGTGGTCGAGTTCAACGGCGCGATTAACCTCGTTAAGGGCGCGATCGTCACGTGCGATAAGATCACCACGCTGTCGCCGCAGTACGCGCGCGAGATCAGGCTTCCGGAGTTTTCGGGCGGGCTCGACGGCATACTCATCGAGAACCGCGCAAAAATAGTCGGCATACTCAACGGCATCGACATAGACGAGTTCAACCCCGAAAAATCGCCGTCGCTGTTCGTTAATTACAACGCGAACACGCTCGATAAAAAGAAGAAGAACAAGATCGAGCTTCAACGTATGCTCTCGCTTCCCGAGGACGAGGACGTGCCGCTTGTGTGCATGATAGCGCACATGGCGCCGTACAAGGGCTATGACCTTTTACGCAAGTCCATCAACAAGGACAACGGCGGCAACATTCTCGACACCAATATCCAGCTAGTAGTCGTGGGGCAGGGCGATTCGGATATCGAAGGGTATCTCACTCACATCCAGAACATGTACAGCAGCCGCGTGCGCGCGCTCATCACCACCAACCGCGACCTTTATAAGAAAGTGCTCGCGGCGGCGGACATTTGCTTGCTCCCGTCGCGCACCGAGCCGTGCGGACTTATGCAAATGTACGCTTGCGCGTTCGGCGCAGTGCCGGTCGCTCGCGCAACGGGCGGGCTTATCGATACGGTCGTAGACTGCGGCAAGGGCGACGCCGGTAACGGCTTCCTGTTCGAGGAATACGATTCCGACGTTATGGACAAGACGATCACCCGCGCCGTGTCCATGTACTACTACCACCGCGACGAGTGGGACGCACTCGTCAAGCGCGCCATGCACTGCGACTTCTCGTGGAATAAAGCCGCGCTGGAATTCAACGTACTTTATCGAGTAATTTGCGGCTAAGCCGCGAATACATCGCCGTATGCGGCGGCAGTGGCGAATCTTCTCGGGTCATGTACCCGAAGTGCACTCCACGTCGAAAATTTGCCCTTTCCTTGCCTACGACGCGTCTTCGCAGTTTGGTCAATGCCACAATAACAAGTCAGTAATTTTTAATTCTAAATTTCGACTACGGAGGACCTATGAATAAGACAACCAATGAAGTGCAGGAACTTGTACTTGATAAGCTCGCCCGATACTTTGCTATCACTCCCGATAAAGCGACCGATGATCAAATATACAAGGCGGTTTCACTGGTAGTTCGCGACCTTCTGCTCCAAAAGAAGCAGGAGAATAACGCGCGTATAGCCAACGGCAAGTATAAACGCGTGTATTACCTTTGCATGGAATTCCTTATCGGCAGATCGCTCAAAAACAATCTGTTCAACCTCGGGCTCACCGATCAGTTCAAGGAATGCCTTAAAAATATGAAGTTCTCGCTCGACGACATTTTCGAGCGCGAGAGCGACGCGGGACTTGGTAACGGCGGTCTCGGCAGGCTTGCGTCCTGCTTTATGGACAGTCTTGCTACCCTCAACTATCCCGCAATGGGCTTTACAATTAAATACCAGTACGGCTTGTTCCGTCAGCGCATTGTCGACAACCAGCAGGTCGAGCTGCCCGATATGTGGCTGCCGAGCGGCGAGGTGTGGATGATGCCGCGCTCGGATAAGCGGTTTACCGTCAACTTCGGCGGACGCGTCGAGGAGCGCGAGGAGAACGGCAGAATGCACGTGCGCTACGTCGATTGCGACAGCGTGGACGCGCTCGCGTACGACGTTATGATCTCGGGCTACGGCGACAATGCCGGCGTAAGCGTTCTCAGGCTTTGGTCGTCCGCTTCGACTACGCAGTTCGATATGCACTCGTTCTCGCGCGGCGAGTACGAAAAAGCGATGCAGCGCGACAAGGAAGCCGAGCTCATTTCCAAAGTCCTGTATCCCGGCGACGACCATAGCCAGGGCAAGCAGCTTCGGCTGCAACAGGAATACTTCCTTGTTTCGGCGTCGTTGCAGAGCATTATCAAAGACCACCTGCGCCTTTACAAGAGCCTTAAAAACCTGCCCGACAAGGCGGTCATTCACGCTAACGACACCCACCCCGCGCTCGCTATTCCCGAGCTTATGCGCTTGCTCATGGACGAGCACGGCTTCTCGTGGGACGAAGCGTGGGATATCACTATCCGCACGGTCAACTACACCAACCACACCGTCATGGCGGAAGCGCTCGAAAAGTGGGACGAGAATATGTTCCGCACCGTGCTCCCGCGTATCTATGCTATCACTTGCGAGATCAACCGCAGGTTCGTCACCGCGCTCGAACAGGATCACGCCGACGGGCGCAAGATCGACGCGATGCGTATACTCCATAACAATCAGGTCAAAATGGCTAACCTTTGCGTTATCGGCTCGCAAAAGGTCAACGGCGTTTCGGCGCTGCATAGCGATATAATCAAGGACACGATATTCAGCGAGTTCAGCGAGATCTATCCCGACAAGTTCACCAACGTGACTAACGGTATCACGCACCGTCGCTGGCTCATCCAGTCCAACCCGCGGCTCGCCGCGCTCATTACCGAGCTTATCGGTGCGGACTTCTACACCAAGCCCGAACAGCTCGCTAACCTTATGAAGTTCGCAAACGACAAGACCGTGCTCGACAAGATCGGCAAGATCAAGCAGGCGAACAAAAAGGATTACGCCGAGTATATCAAAAAGACGACGGGCTTCGTGCTCAATCCCGAATCGCGCTTCGATACGCAGATCAAGCGTTTGCACGAGTATAAGCGTCAGCTTTTGAATGTGCTCAAAATAGTGCATTACTACCTCGAACTTTTGGACGATCCCAATAAGCAGGTCGCGCCGCAGACCTTTATATTCGGCGCGAAAGCCGCGGGCAGCTATATGCACGCCAAGCGCATTATTCAGCTTATCAACTGCTTGTCGAAAGAGATTCAAAAGAACCCCGCTATCAAGAGCAAGCTTGACGTTATGTTCGTAGAGAACTACAACGTTACGCAGGCGGAGCACCTCATTCCCGCGTCAGAGGTCAGCGAACAGATTTCGCTCGCCGGTAAGGAAGCGTCGGGCACGTCCAACATGAAGTTCATGATAAACGGTGCGGTCACGCTCGGCACGCTCGACGGCGCGAACGTCGAGATCGGCGAGTACGTCGGCGACGATAACATCTTCATCTTCGGGCTTAAAACCGAGGAAGTCGAGCGCGCGTGGCGTGCGGGCTATAACTCGTCTAATATTTACGCGCATAACGACCAGATTAAGCGCGTTGTCGATAGGCTCCGCGTGGGCTTCGACGGCGAGAGCTTCTCCGATATTGCCGACTATCTCATTCTCGGCAGCTATCAGGTCGCCGACCCGTATATGTGCTTGCTCGATTTCGACGATTACCTCAGCGCCGCCGACAAGATGGGCAAGGCTTACGCCGATACCGCTAAGTGGAACAAGATGGCGTTCGTCAATATCGCCAAGGCGGGTATCTTCTCGTCCGATAGGTCGATCAACGATTATGCTAAGAATATCTGGGCGCTTAAAAAAGTTAAGAAATAATTTTCGTTACTTCTTTGAAAAGAAGTAACCAAGAAACTTTTAAGTTAATATATTATAAGGTTGAATAAGCTTTATATCATTTATCGGCTCTCGCAAAAACCTTGCGAGAGTTGGCATTAAGGAGCATTTATGAATAAAACTGTATCGTTCTTTCCCAATTGCGAAAAGTACAAAACGCCTACGGGCGCGGTCACGGTGGGCGAACCCGTAAGCCTTACGCTTAAATTCACGCGCCCGCAAAACCCGTCCGAGGTTTTCCTCGTTCTCACAAAGCACGGCGAAGACCCTGTGCGCTACGCGATGAACTGCGTTAAGGACGAGGACGGCGAGTATACCTATTCGATAACCGTCAAGGTCACGAGCTCGGGCGTGTACTTCTATCACTTCGATATCCAGACCGACGAGCAGACCTACCGCGTCGGCGGCGGCGACGATCTTCACGCGCTTCTCGGCAAGGGCAGCGATTGGCAGCTTACCGTTACGGCGGACGAGTACGCGCCCACGTTTGTCGACGGCGGCGTCATGTACGAGATCATGCCCGATAGGTTCTTTATCGGCGGCGAGCGCAACAAGACCAAGAGCTATGCGTCTTACCGCGAGGACTGGGGCGGCGTGCCCGAGTTCCGTGCGGACGGCGAGGGCAGGATAGCCAACGTTGATTTCTTCGGCGGCAATCTCAAAGGCATAACCAAGAAGCTTACATACCTCAAAAACCTCGGCGTGACTTGCGTTTGCCTTACGCCTATATTCGAGGCGCATTCCAATCATAAGTACGACGTCGGCAACTATATGCGCGTGGACAGCGATTTCGGCACTATCGACGATCTTAAAGACCTTATCAAGAAAGCGAATAAGCGCGGTATCAAGATCATTCTCGACGGCGTGTTCTCGCACACGGGCGACGACAGTATTTACTTCAATAAGCACGGCGGTTATGATAGCGTCGGCGCGTACCAGTCGGTCAAGTCGCCGTACTATCCGTGGTACAAGTTCAGGAACTGGAACAACGATTACGAGTGCAGATATAATATCGATATCATGCCGACGACCGATCCGCAGAACGCTATGTTCGACGAGTTCGTCAACGGGCAGGAAGGCGTTATTCGCTACTGGACGCGTATGGGCTTGGGCGGTTGGAGACTGGACGTCTGCGACCAGCTCGGCGACGAGTTTATCGCGCACTGCGCAAAAGCGGTCAAGAAGGAAAACGCCGACGCGCTCGTTTACGGCGAGTTGTTCGTCGACGCGTCCAATCCTATTATCGACGGCGTAAGACGGAGCTTTATCGCCGACGGCAAGCTCGACAGCGTAACCAACTATCCGTTCAAGGAAGACATACTTAACTTCGTGCGTTGCGGCGACAGTGCGCGGCTCAATAATACCGTCGCGTTTGTGATAAACAACTATCCCAAGCACGCGCTCGACAGCCTGATGAACGTGCTCGGCAACCACGACACGGCAAGGCTCATGACGGTGCTCGGCGATAACGGACATATCGAGTGCAAAGAGGATAAGGCGACGGCTAAGGTCAAGAACAGGGAAGAAGCGAGTAAGCTCGTCAAGCTCGCGTCGGCGTTGCAGTATACGCTTCCGGGCGTGCCTTGCGTGTATTACGGCGACGAGGTCGGCATGGAAGGCTTCGAGGACCCGTTCAATAGAAAGTGCTATCCTTGGGGCGAAGCCGATAAGGAATTGCTCAAATGGTATAAAAAGCTTGGCGCGGTAAGAACTAACGAGCGCGAGATCTTTGCGCACGGCAGGTACTGCGCTATCGACGCCGATCACGGCGTAATGTTCTTCAAGCGCAAGCTTGGGAATGAAATAATATATGTTATCGTCAATAACTCGGGCAGCGAGTATACTCCCGAATTGCCTGAGACCGAGTACACCGACTTGATGACGTATAAGCCGTTCAAGGGCAAGGTCGACGATAAGAGCGTAGCTATTATTAAAGCCACCAAGCAAACGGTTATACCCGAAAAACCGCAAAAGAAAAAATAATCGTTAAATCGGTTGTCATATCAAAAAATTAATGATATAATACAAAAGCTCTCTTTCGGGAGCTTTTGTGCGCATAGCTTGGCGACGATACTGCCCAAACAGCAGAACAAAAACACAATAAAAATTCCTCTCTGTAAAAGGAGAGGAAATAAGCACCCGTAGCTCAGTTGTCAGTGTCGGGTGACGATACTGCCTAAACGGCAAAACAAAAACACAACAAAAAACCCTCTCTGTAAAAGGAGAGGGAATAAGCACTCGTAGCTCAGTTGTCAGTGTCGGGTGACGATACTGCCCAAACAGCAAAACAAAAACACAATAAAAAACCCTCTCTGTAAAAGGAGAGGGAATAAGCACCCGTAGCTCAGTTGTCAGTGTCGGGTGACGATACTGCCCAAACAGCAAAACAAAAACACAATAAAAATCCCTCTCTGTAAAAGGAGAGGGAATAAGCACCCGTAGCTCAGTTGGATAGAGTATCAGATTCCGATTCTGAGGGTCGCAAGTTCGAATCTTGTCGGGTGTACCACTCTAAGCCTAAATTGAACTGCAATCAAGTTTAGTTTAGGCTTTTTGCTTGCCTAATTTTATCGTGCGCAAGCGTGCCGCAACGGCGGTTTGTGCCAAGAAAGCCACTTGACGTGAGCAAGAAGTGTGTTAGACTGTTAACGTCAAAGGCAAACGCCAAGCGGTTCAGCGGCGTTGTCTTTGGGCGCTCGGCGTTTCGGTTTTGTCGTTCGGTCTTTTCGTTGCGGCGGGTGCTTGATTGCGCTGCGTAGCGGCGCACTTGTTATATATCAAGCACCCGCCATAGTGCCAAAATCCTTTTATTAGTGTATGTACTTGAAAAACAAGTTAGATTTTGCTATAATAAAAAATAATCGCTAATAACGTAGGAAAAATAATATGAAGGCTCGCAAAAAATTTTCAAAAGACCCAAAGATTACGCTTGTTTCAATTCAAGAGTTTTTAGATGATAATGATTATCTTATATATGCAAAAGGTCATTTATGGAAAGGAAAAAAGCGCCCATCAACGGATAGCCTATATTATAAATTCACTTCGGATAAACTCATTTCAATCTCGTATGGGTTTATGTTGACAAATTATGGGTGGGATTATTCTGAAAAATTAGAGCAAATACAAGTTGCATTAAGAGACGGTGTGACGGAATATGACCTATTTAATAAGCGGCTTAATGAATTGCAAGATTATAAAAAAGAGCATAAGCGTAGCAAAAAAGCAGATGAAGCTATTAAGAATTTAATGGAAGCAATAAAATTACTTCCCAAGTATAAGCTACCTAAAACCCCTGAACCTATAAGATTTGAAGAATGCTTAGTGGAAACTGGATACAAAGCAGTTGTTGACAATTCGGAAAACAAATATGTTGTATTTGACGTAGAAACAAATGGGGTGCGAAAAGCCAATGATGATTTGTTATCTTTATCTATTTTTGACCCTTGTACTGGTATTTGCTATAATAGATTATTTCCGCTTGAACTGCAACCGTTAGTTTTAACTGGTTGGATACACGGTATTACAGATAAACAGCTATCGAGTGTATCACATATGACCCAAAGCGAAGTAGATAATATTATTGATTTCTTTCACCTAAAAGATAGAATTTTATTATCATTTAGTGGCGGTAAAGGAACTTTTGATTTTACATTTCTAACTAATTATTGCAAAAGGCACAATCTTAATGGTTTTGAAGATTTACAATATGAAAATATCAAGTCTTTTTTGCCCCGTGCTGGATATGGCTATGAAGGTCAAATGACAAAGGATAATCTTTGTATGCTTTTTGGAATAGACGGAGTACAAGAAACGCACTCGTCGCAGAATGACTGTATTTTAGAATGGAAACTGTTTGAAAAAGTAAAAGACGGGAGACTGTTTTTTAGAAACAACCATTTGTATAGGTGGAACGAAAAATATATTATACCAGTATCTTATCTTAATTCTAATCCCGAATTGGAAACAATCGCAAAAATAAATGCTCCACCAACAGCGCTCTGTTCAGAAATATACAAATACTCTTTTCCCAAAAGTATATTGGGTTTAATTAAAAAATTTCCAACTAATATAACCGGCATTGCTCTTGAAAATGGAATAAACGCTGAATTAAATGTTAATAAGCAAGATAATTCTTTATTTTTATCACAAAACAATCAGCAGTTAGAATACGTATGGTCGTTAAAAAGTCCTTTTCGTGAAATGCCTGTCGTAGCGCAAGCCGATGGAACAATAAAGTCTTTGGATAGAGAAAATGATGAGTATATTGCGGAAGTGAACAGAGTTACTAAGTTGGTTATGGAAAATTTGAAAGGTGTTTTTGAGTACATTAAAAACGAAATTTTCAAAGACGAAGCAATTATGAGTCAAGAGCTATGTATTTCTGACGATAGAAAAGTTCTTGCATTGTGCGATTTGTCATCGCCGACAAAAGTATTAGAGATAAAAACGAAACCAATTTGGTTGAACGATAATAACAATGTTAGAACCCCTTTGGCTCGACAGTTGTTTTATGAAAGTAAAGGTAGAGATGTTTACTTGCTATCAGTTGACATTAAAGAACATATAAACAAAAAGGGTGATTATGTAACTGATTCGGTGGGTGTTGTTATCTATGGTGTTTCTTTCAGTATAACGACAGAATAAAGCAAAAAACGGAACAAAACCGCTCAATTTACGTTCAAGGTGGTGTACCATAAAAGTTGGTCGATATGTCACTATCGTATTGATCGACTTTTTTGTCATAAGAAAGCCGTTACCGTATGTAGCGGTTTGTTCTTATTATTTTTCAATGCTGTTTGAAATCATCCGCTCTACTTTAAGTTTGTGATTTTATTATTCAAATATTTCAGGAAGATTTGAGCAGCTTTGGAAAATACCTGATATTTTTTCCATACGACGTCAAGCTGTACTTCAAGAGACGGGTGGAGCGGACGGAACGTAAGGTTACTTTTGCCTGTCGTGTTTATGAGTTTATCGAGACATAGAACGCATCCGATTTTGCTTTCCGCTATATAGGACGCATTGTGCAAAAGATTGTAAGTTCCCATCACGTTGATATTTTCAGCGTTTTTGTACCATTCGGTCAGATAGCTTTTCGGGAGTGAGTGTCTTGAAACGACAATAGGTATGTCGCTTAAATCTTCGGGTATGATAAATTCTTTTTGAGCAAGCGGGTGGTCTTTGTGCATTAAAAGCCCCCAAGTGTCAACGTAAGGCAGTCTTAGGTTTTCATACTTTGTAAGATCTGCGGGTTGCATTAAAAGTCCGAAATCGAGAAGTCCTTTATCAAGTCGTTCGCACACGTCAACCATATCGCCACTGTAAAGGTTTACTTTGATATGCGGGTAAGTTTTCCGCATCTCGTTTATAACGTCAATTAAAATCGTCATACCGTAGCTTTCGCCGCCACCGATATAAATTTCACCGCTCACGTCATCGGAAAGGTTTAACCACTCGTGTTCGGCTTTTTCGTACAACTCTACAATTTCTTCGGCGCGTTTACGAAGAAGAAGCCCTGCTTCGGTTAAAAGCATTTTACGCCCCGCACGAATAAAAAGCGGTTGACCGATTTCGGTTTCCATATTCTGAATCTGCCGCGTCAGACTCGGTTGTGTTATAAAAAGATATTCCGCGGCTTTGCTGATATTTTCTTCGCGGGCAACCGCAAGAAAATATTTCAGTTCGCGAAGTTCCATTTGTTTTACCGCCGTTGATTTTCCATAATTATATCAAAAAGCGGGGTGTAAGTCAACTATGCGTCCACGCTATACTTAACTATAAAATATAGGTATTTGATATATTGTAGATTGTGGTATATAATATAAGAAAACAAAAATTTTGGGGACGCAATCATTTATGAATACCGAACAATTCAAGGCTGAAATGGAAAAGCAAACCCACATAGCGGCAAATTCCGAAATGCACTTGTATATGCACGAAATGGCGCAAAGAGCGAGAAAGATAACGGTCGAAATGAATAATACCTATCGGACACCAGAAGAATTACGAGAACTGTTTTCCGAGCTTATCGGGCAAAAGGTTGACGAGAGCTTCGGGCTTTTCCCGCCGTTCTACACCGACTACGGGCAAAATATAACGGTGGGCAAAAACGCGTTTATCAATTCGGGTTGCTGTTTTCAGGATCAAGGCGGAATAGAAATAGGGGATAATGCTCTTATAGGTCAACAAGTTGTGATAGCGACGTTAAATCACGATTTGATGCCGGAACACAGAGCAAATATGTCGCCTGCCCCTATAAAAATAGGTAACGACGTTTGGATAGGCGCACACGCAACAATCCTTTCGGGAGTAACTATCGGCGACGGTGCGGTTATAGCCGCAGGTGCGGTTGTAACCAAAGACGTACCTGCATTTGCGGTAGTCGGCGGTGTCCCCGCAAGAATAATAAAAAATATCAAGGAGTAAGTAACAATGAAAAGAAAAAGTCTGATTATTATTTTATCCGCTTTTGTTTTATGTCTTGTCTTTGCTCTTGCGGGCTGTTCGGATAATACGCCCGACGGCGGCGATTTACCCGAAGATACGACACCGTATTATACGGTAACCTTTGACAGCCGGGGCGGAAGCAACGTAGAAAGTCAGAAGGTGCGTCAAGGTAATCCAGTTGTTAGTCCGGCATCACCGAAAAGAGAAAACTATTCTTTTCTCGGATGGTACAAATCCGTCGGCGAAGATGCGGAGGAATGGAAATTTGCAACCGACAGGGTAGAGCGCGACATTACTCTTTATGCGAAGTGGCAATCTTCGGAAGTGCAAACGCCTACCGAACCGACCGACGGGATCTTAATCGTTTTCTTCTCGTATTCGGGCACTACGAGGCGAGTGGCGAACGAAATTATCTCGCAGAGCAACGGCGACGGGGTAGAAATCGTACCGTCAATTCCATACACGGCGGAAGATACAAACTACAATGATTCCAATTCGAGAAGTCAAGTAGAACGCAGAACGGACGCCCGTCCCGAAATTTCCGATAAGACGTATTCGCAAATCGATATGACGGATTACGGCACCGTAATTATAGGCTATCCGATTTGGAACGGATACGAGCCTATGATTATAAGGTCGTTTATAGAACGCTATAACGGGCTATCGGGAAAGACCGTTTACACGTTCAGTACAGCGGCATCAAGCAGTGGAAGCACGGCTCATAACAGCATTAAAAGCAGATGCCAAAACGCAGACGTAAAAGAAAATCTTCATTTTACAAGCGCAACACTTTCGAATATGCAGACATCTATCTCGGATTGGTTGACAATGAATGACCTTAAATCGGAAAACACCGTGCAGAGCAATACCGTATATCTCACGATTGGGAGTACGACTCTTACGGCAACACTTGCCGGAAATTCGGCTACGGAAGCATTGAAAGAACGCTTAAAAACAGCGCCGATTACAATCAATACGAGTGATTACGGCGGTTGGGAAAAAGTAGGCGGTTTCGGTTTTAGTTTGCCTACGAGCAACGAGCAGATAACGGCTCAACCTTGCGAGTTTGTTTTGTATCAAGGCAATCAATTCGTACTCTTTTACGGCTCGAACAGTTGGAGCTATACAAGACTCGGAAAAATAGACAATATAACGCAAGCGGAACTCAAAGAGATATTAGGAACGGGTAACGTAACAATCACGTTATCATTAGATGGTACGCAGGAATAATTAAACCTTCAACTTTTTCTTTTAAGAGTAAGGTGCGACGGGACTCTGAAAAAATTTTTGAGAAAATATAGAAAAAACAGTTGACAACTTCGGTTTAATTGTATATACTGTTATTGAACAGTTGAAAGAATGTTCAAGTAATGGAGGTTTGTATGGCGGAAGATACCAAGCAAGCGATACGAAATATGCTGCCCGACGACGACGTCATATACAGCCTTGCGGAGCTTTTTAAGATGTTCGGCGATCCTACGAGGACGAAGATACTTCAATGCTTGCAAATCAGAGATTTGTACGTAGGGGAGATAGCGGACATTTTGGACATGAGCATTTCGGCGGTATCTCATCAGTTACGGGTCTTGCGCTCGGCAAAGCTGGTCAAGGGAACCAAGGAAGGTAAAGAAGTAAAATACTCGTTGGACGACGAGCACGTCACCAAAATATTGGAGTACGGCTTGACCCACGTCAACGAAGAATAAGCCTTAATTGCAGGGCGTTGCCCTGTTTTTTAAGGGCTAACAGTTGAACAGTTACTCAATAGTGTAAATGTTCAAAAGAGCAAGTGATGCTACCGCGAGAGCGGGTACTATTAATAAATTTATCGGAGGTGCCTTATGAAAAAGGTATTTAAGTTGGAAGATTTGGATTGCGCGAACTGCGCGGCTAAAATGGAGAGAGCAATCGCCAAAATCGACGGCGTTGCTTCCGCGTCGGTGAGCTTTATGAGCCAAAGGCTGACGATCGAGGCGGATGACGCCAAGTTCGACAGCATTATGAAAGACGTAGTTAAGACTTGCAAAAAAGTTGAGCCCGATTGCAGGATCATACTTTGATCTGGTGGAGCGGTCGTTATGAAAAAGCTTTCAATGAGTCGAAAGGAAAAGAAAAACCTTATCCGTATACTCATTGCGCTCGGTTTGTTTGCCGTTGTTTTTATCGTCGATAAAATCATCGGGCTGGACGGAGTATTCGATAGCGGTTACGGTTGGTTGTTTCCGTTCGCGCTGTATTTGGTCGTATATTTCATTATCGGGTACGACGTGCTGTGGAAAGCCATTCGCAATATATTGCACGGTCAAGTATTCGACGAAAACTTCCTAATGTGCGTTGCTACGCTCGGCGCGTACGCGCTCGGCATATACAGAGGCGTAACGGGTCAGGAAATAGAAGGGTTCGACGAGGGCTGCGCCGTGCTTCTGTTCTATCAGGTAGGCGAGTGGTTCCAGTCGTACGCCACGGGCAGATCGCGCAAGTCGATTTCCGCGCTTATGGATATTCGCCCCGATTACGCGAACGTTAAGCGCGACGGCGACGTCCAACAGGTCGACCCGAGCGAGGTCAAGGTCGGGGATATAATCGTCGTCAACCCCGGCGAGAAAGTGCCTTTGGACGGTATTATCGTAAACGGCGCGACGACGCTCGACACCAAAGCGTTGACTGGCGAAAGCCTGCCGCGCGACGTTTCCGCGGGCGGAGAGGTTATAAGCGGCTGCGTGAACCTGACCTCGCAAATCGAAGTCGAAGTCACGAAAGAGTTTTACGACTCCACTGTATCAAAAATACTCGACCTTGTCGAGAACGCGTCGAGCCAAAAATCGAAAGCGGAAAACTTCATTACCAAGTTTGCCAAGTATTACACTCCGTCGGTCGTTATCGTGGCAATTCTTCTTGCGATAATCCCCGGCGCAATAACGACGGATTGGTCGACTTGGGTGTACCGCGCGTTAAGCTTTTTGGTCGTGTCATGTCCGTGCGCTTTGGTTATCTCGATACCGCTGTCGTTCTTTGCGGGTATCGGCGCTGCGTCGCGGTACGGCATTTTGGTCAAGGGTTCCAACTATCTCGAAAAGTTCAACAAAGCGAATACGTTTGTTTTCGACAAAACGGGCACGCTCACCAAAGGCAATTTTGCGGTAACGAAGATCACACCCGAAAGCGATAAGGACGAGATCCTGCGGCTCGCCGCAATCGCGGAGCAGGACTCCAATCATCCGATCGCTCGCTCCATAGTTGCCGCCTACGGCAAGGACGCGGAAAGGGGTTATACTCTCACGAACGTAGCGGGTTCGGGCATTGTGGCGACCTGCGGCGACGATAAAATCTATTGCGGCAACGAAAAGCTGATGGCGCAAAATGACATTCGATTCGTAAAAGAGGACCGGCTCGGTACTGTCGTTTACGTCGCGCGGAACGGAAAGTTCATAGGCTCGCTGTTGATTTCTGACGAGATCAAGGAAGAATCCAAACAGGTTATCGGCGAGCTGAACGCAATGGGTTGTAAAACCGTCATGCTTACCGGCGACAACGAGGCGATTGCCAAAAGCGTTGCAACCGAAATCGGGCTTACGGGCTACAAGGCGTCGCTCTTGCCGCAGAACAAGGTCGAAGAAGTCGACGGTATGTTAAAGACGAAAGGGCAGAAGGACGTGCTGTGCTTCGTCGGCGACGGTATTAACGACGCGCCCGTACTTACGCGGTCCGATATAGGCATAGCGATGGGCGGCGTGGGAAGCGACGCGGCTATCGAAGCGTCTGACATTGTTTTAATGAAGGACGACCTGCGCGGGATCTCGCTTGCCAAGCGCATTGCGAAAAAGACCATGTCGATCGTATTGGAGAATATCTGGTTTTCGCTTATCGTCAAGCTCGCCATTCTCGTGCTGTCCGCGTTCGGCATTGCCAATATGTGGATCGCGGTGTTCGGCGACGTCGGCGTGGCGGTGCTTGCGATTCTCAATGCCATGCGCGTCAACTCCAAATACGTAAAAACGCCGAAAAGTCAAGCCTCGTCGATTGCGTCGGCAAATTAAACAGCCCACCGAAAGCGGAAACTTTATTGTTTCCGCTTTTGCTATGTGGCTTTTTGGGCGCGAAAACACATAAATTATATTAAATGGAGATTTTATGTTGTGTTTTGATTAATAATATGGTATAATAGAACCAACTGCAAATATGGTTAGAAAAAATAATATACATTTGCGGTAAAGAAATCGACAAATCAATCTGTGATTGTGGTATAATAAATATACTGTTTGAACTCGAATACGTTTGGTCTACTTGCACCGAGCATATCCGTTCGGGAGTGACAAGGAGAAAAATATGCCAAAATATAAAAAACAATATTACGGGGAATGCGGCGCTCGAAGCAGGAGTGCAGTATTTTCCACGGTTAAAACGCACCTTTTTTTGTGCGTGGCATTAATTTTGGCATTGACATTGAGCTTTGTCCTCGGTATTGCCTGTTTTGCCGTGCCGGCGTTTGCCGACGAGGCGCAATCTAACAGTCGCACGTACAAGGCGGGTGTTTTCAGCTTCGAGGGCTATCACATGAAGGACGAGCAAGGCAGGCTGAGTGGCTACGGCATCAGCTTTCTTAATCTCGTTTCCGAATATTCGCGGCTCAATTTTCAATACATAGGCTACGACAAATCGTGGGGCGATATGCTCACCATGCTCGATAACGGCGAGATCGACGTGGTGACTTCCGCCAGCAGGACCAAGGACCGCGAAGAAAAATACGACTTCTCCCTGCCGATCGGCAGAAGAAAAACCGTTCTGTCCATCCGCGTCGACAACACGGAGCTTCACCGCGGCGATTACAGCTCTTACGACGGAATGACGATCGGTCTTGTTGCGGGCAGCAGCCAGAACGACAGCTTGCCGGAATGGGCGGAGCAAAAGGGTTTTACCTATAAGACGAAGGAATACGCCAATTCCGACGATCTTGCCGCGGCTTTGCAGAGCGGGAAGATCGACGCGATACTTTCCAGCAACCTCAGGAAAGCGGAAAACGAAAAGGAACTCGACGTTACCGCAGAGGACGATTTCTACGCTATCGTCAGAAAGGGCGATACCGCGCTCCTTGACGAGATCAACTACGCGATCGAGCAAATGGATATCAACGAGGGCGACTGGAAAAACGTGCTGTTCTACCAGTATTACGGTGCGGTTTATTCCTCGGCGTTGTCATTTACCGAGCGCGAGAAGGAATATATCGCGCAGGTAAAATCGGGCGATAAAACGATTAAGATAACCGCGCGCGGCGACCGTGCGCCCTATTCCTATACTGAGAACGGCGAGCTGAAAGGCATTATGCCCGACTACTTTGCCGAGCTCATGAGGCTTGCCGATTTGCCATACGAGCTCGTTGCGCTCGAAACCGCGGACGACTATCATGCGGTTGCCGTTGCGAACGGCGTAAACGTTATTATCGACAGCACGGACTCCGACGATATCGTAGAGGACGTCGTTTCTCACGGCTTCAACACCAACAGTTACATGACGGCGAGAATGGCGCGAGTAACGCGTCAAGATTTCAGCGGCAGCATTAAAGTTGTTGCGGTGGCGGAGTCTCAGGGCAAAGAGCTTATCGAGGGTTATTTGGGCGGATATACCGTCAAGAGCTATCCCACGGGCGAGGACGCTATGCACGCCGTGCTTAACAAAGAGGCGGACGCCGCGTACGTTTACGCCTATTCCGCTCAGGCATATATAAATCACGATTCCACCAATTCGTTGTATTACAATTCGTTGAACGGCATGAGCACGTCGTTCAGTATGCATATAAGCGACAGTACCGATCACGAACTCGTCACCATACTGAACAAATGCATCAAGCAAACTCCCGACGAAACGCTCAATCAAATCGCTTCCAAGTATATTTCTTATTCGGGCGATATCAGCTTCGGTCAGTTCTTGAAAGAAAACCCCGGGCTGATAGTCGGCGTAGTCATAGCGCTCGCAATAATTGCGTTCGTTATCGTTGCGCTTTATATGCGTGGGCGCTGGAACAAGAAGATGCTGGAAACGACCGAGCAGTCGAACAAGAAGATGGCGGAGCAGCTCGCTATCGTCGAGGCGCTGAGCCGCGACTATGCAAATGTTTACGCCGTCGACGACGAAAAGTCCACCGCGAGAATTATCAAGCTGGAAGGGTACGTCGTGGAAGGGCTCAAAGATCACTCGGACGAAGAATACGATTACTGGTCCATTCTCGAACGGTATATCCATACTCGCGTTCATCCCGACGACCGCGAGGAGCTTACACAGGCGCTCTCGCTCGATAAAGTAAAAGAGCAGCTTGCGGCAAGCGGCGAATATACGGGCACGTACCGCATACTCGACTGCGGCGAAGTTCATCATTACCAATACACGTACTTAAAGATTACGGGCGGCGATAAAGAAAAGGGTCACGGAGATTTTATCCTTGTGGGCTTCCGCAATATCGACGAGCTTATCCGCAAGGAGCAGGAACAGAAGGACGTTCTGTCGGAGGCGCTTGCGCAGGCGCAGTACGCCAATAAAGCCAAGACCACTTTCCTTAACAATATGTCCCACGATATCCGCACGCCCATGAACGCAATTATCGGCTTTACTTCTTTGGCGTCGACCCATCTCGACAACAAGGAGCAGATACGCGATTACCTGGGCAAGATCATGACCTCGGGCAACCACTTGCTCAGCCTCATTAACGACGTGCTCGACATGAGCCGTATCGAGAGCGGCAAGGTCAAGATCGAGGAGAAGGAAACGAGTCTCCCCGAGATCATGCACGACCTAAAAACCATCGTTCAGGCAGACGTCAAGTCGAAGCAGTTGGAATTCTATATCGATACTCTCGACGTGACGAACGAGACTATTATTTGCGACAAGCTTCGGCTTAACCAAGTGCTGCTTAATCTTTTGAGCAACGCCATGAAGTATACCAAGCCGGGCGGCATGGTTAGCGTTCGCGTTATCCAGACCGCCGAGGCGACCGACGGTTATGCCGATTACAAGTTCAGCATCAAGGATACGGGCATAGGCATGAGCCCCGAGTTCTTGAAGCACGTTTTCGAACCGTTCGAGCGCGAACAGACCTCCACCGTAAGCGGCATTCAGGGCACCGGTCTGGGCCTTGCTATCACCAAGAATATCGTAGACATGATGAACGGCACGATCACCGTCGAGAGCGAGGTCGGCAAGGGCTCCGAGTTTATCGTAACCTTACGGTTCAGGGTCGCCGACGCGCCCGTCGAGTCGCAGAGGTTGGAGCAGCTCGCGGACCTCAGAGCGCTCGTCGTGGACGACGACGTGAACACCTGTATCAGCGTCAGCAAAATGCTCTCCGCCATAGGTATGCACCCCGACTGGACGACGCTCGGCAACGAGGCGGTTATTCGCACGCAGTTCGCGTTGGAACAGAACGAGCCGTTCAGCGCGTATATAATCGACTGGGTAATGCCGGACATGAACGGCATAGAGCTCGTTCGCCGTATCCGCAGGATAATCGGCAACTCGACGCCCGTCATAATTCTGACGGCATACGACTGGACGGATATCGAGGATGAAGCGCGCGAAGCGGGCGTTACGGCGTTCTGCTCCAAGCCGTTGTTCCTTTCGGAGCTGCGCAGTATCCTCGCCGCACCGTACGCGGATAAGAAAGCCGAGCAGGAACAGGAAAAAGCCGAGATACGCTTTGACGGCAAGAGGATCTTGCTGGTCGAGGACAACGAGCTCAACCAAGAGATCGCGCAAGAGATCTTGGAGAGCGCAGGGTTCACTATCGACACGGCGGACGATGGAAGCGTAGCGGTGGAAAAGATGAAAAATATGCCCGCCGGCTCGTACGATTTGATACTCATGGACGTGCAAATGCCCGTCATGAACGGTTATGAGGCTACCCGCGCCATTCGTGCGCTGAAAAGCAAAAAGAAGGCGTCTATCCCGATCGTCGCAATGACGGCAAACGCTTTCGACGAGGATAGAAAGGAAGCGCTGGACGCGGGCATGAATGGGTATGCGGCTAAGCCGATCGAAATAGATAAGCTGATGGAAACGCTGAAAACGCTCCTTAAATAAGCTTGAGGCGAAGTCGGTTAATCGGTGACTGTTATGGATTTGAACTACGTGGAAAACGATACGGACGTGAGCGCGCCCAACAAGGAGTACGCTCTGCGCGGCGTTCTTAACGCAATGTCAAGTGGAAAAATCGGTCCCATGAGCTTGAAGCTCGATTTGGATATCGGGTACGCGCGCGCGGCGCTTATTATAGATAAGCTTAACGATAACGGAGTGATAAGATATAACGCCGAGAACCCCGAGGACGCGAGGTATGACATTATAGTATCAAAGGATGAGTTGGCGGATAAAATCGAAAAGATTTTTCAATAAAACTTCAAATAAAATCGGTCCGTAAGCTGTAAAGTTTATGGGGCGATTTTTAAGTGGTGTAAAGAAATTAATAATGTATATAAGAAAAATAGAGATTCTTCGCTTACGCTCAGAATGACAGGGATAGCGTCAAAGTGGCGTAAAAGAAATTAATAACGAAACGAAATTACTAGGGTGGAGTCTCAAATAAACTTCCTACGCAAACACCCGACAATAAAAGTTTCTTGCTTACTTCTTTTCAAAGAAGTAAGTGCTTGACAAAATTCGCATATAGCGGTATAATTATACAGCACGGAGACGCAAGGATAAATGAAGAACTATTATCAAATTCTCAATATCAAGCCGACGGCGACTGACGAAGAAATCAAGCGCAGTTACCGCGTGCTTGCCAAGCGTTATCACCCCGACGTCAACCCCGGCGACGCAGACGCGGCGAGTAAGTTTTCCGACATAAACGAGGCTAACTCCGTTCTGTCCGATCCCAAGTCACGCGCCGAGTACGACCAAAAGCTCAAAGAAGCCGCGGCGCCCAAACCCAATCCCGAGGACATAATAGCGCGTCAGCGCGCACAGGCACAGGCGGCAGCGCGCCAAGCCGCAGCGGCACGGCAAGCGGCGGCGGCACGTCAGGCGGCATACAGAGCGGCGGGTGGCATGGGCGGTCCATCAATGGCGCGCGTGCGCGCACAGGCACAGTACCAGAACGCACAGGCACAGGCTCAGATCCAAGCGTTACGCGAGCAGGCGTTCCACGCGGGCCGCGAGCACGGGTTCGCCGAAGCGAAAGCCGCGATTGCCGCAGAGAAAGACAAAATCAACGCAACCATACGCGAGCTCCAAGCCGAGAACAGACGGTTGAAACAAGAGAACGCCTCGATAGAACGGTTTAAGAAGCAAGCGGAATCCGCCGAACAGGACAGGCGCGATCTCGAACAGGAATTGTTCAACCGCGACCGCGAGCTTTCGCAAGAAAAGCTTCGCGCCAAAGAAATGGAAGAAATGCTTCGATCGCTGCGCGAGAACGAGGGCAACCGCAAGTCTGCGGTGCAGAAATGCAAGGCGGAGATTGAGAGTCTTAAAGAAAAGCTTTCAGCGGCGCAGAAAGAGGCAAAGACGGCGACCGACGAGAACGCCGAACTCAAAAAACAAAATACCGAGCTGAGCGAGCAGAAAGCCAAGCTCGAACAAGAACTCAAACAATCCGAAATGACGAGCACCGCGCAGCTCCAGCTTCAACAGGATAAGCGCAAGCAGCTTCAAGTCGAGGTCGAAGAGCTCAAACGCCAGCTCAACGACGTCAACGCCGAAGCGACCGAGCTTCGCGGCGAAATAGAGCAGTGGCAACAGTACGCGCGTAGCGAGGAGTTCATTACCGATACCGAGCGCAAGCTCGAAGAATGGGCGAAAAAGACCCAAAACGACCGCAGGCTTGCCAAGTCGACGCTATACGGCGCGCTCGGCGTACTCATTTGGTCGACCGACGAGGAAATCAAGATTGCGCACTCCAAGCTGGTCAAGCGCTATTCGGGCAAGACGGATGACGCCGTCGTGGAAAAGCTCAAACGCGCAGAGGAAGCCTATGCCGTTTTGTCCGATCCGCAAAAGCGCGAGGAATACAATGCGTCTATCAACATCACGCCCGAGCGTATCGCCGAGGAGCGTAAGCGCATCGCCGATAACGAGAGCCTTACCGAGGAATACCGCAATCGCTTAGCGAGCAAGGAATTCTGGGCGCACTACGACGAGCTCAACGCTCAGGCGCTCGAAGGCGACGTCAACGCGCAGTTTGCTATCGGCGAGCTGCACTATCACGGTGAGGACGTCGACAAAGACTTAGAGCAAGCGGCGTTCTGGTTCAAGGAAGCCGCCAAGCAAAAGCACCCCGACGCTATGTACTACCTGGGTCTTTGCTTTATCCGCGGCGAGGGCGTTGATAAGAACGAGGAAACGGGAAACGGGTTTATCCGTCAGGCCGCTAAGCTCGGCTCCAAGCTCGCCAATCAGTACATATCCGCCGAGGAAAAGAAAAAAGCCGCGGCGGTAAAACGCAGCACCACTACCGCAAAAAAAACAACTACCGGAACAAAGCCGACAACAGGTACGGGGAACAAATAACAATTAAAAATTAATAATTAAAAATTAAAAGGCGATTGATCCGTATAGTTCAATCGTCTTTGTGTTTTCGCCGCAGAACGGTAGGTATCACTCGACTGCTACGCGGTGATTATAGAGTGTGTAAGCAGAACGAACCAATGCCTTTCCCTCAGGGGGAAGGGGGACCGCTTCGCGGTGGATGAGGTGAACAATTCAACCTTATTATTTATTGATTATGGTATAGAATAAGGATAAGATTAAACACCTCATCCGTCACTTCGTGACACCTTCCCCCTGAGGGGAAGGCTGAATAAAGATATTAATAAAGTATTGCCATTACTCGGGTGAAACAACCAATACTCTACCCAATTCCACACCCGACACTAAAAGTTTCTTGTCTGCTTGTTTCAAGTGGCGTTAAAGATATTTATAAAGCATTGCCATTATTCGGGTGTAACGTAAAATAACAACTTTCGCAAACACCCGACACCAAAAGTTTCTTGTCTACTTCTTTTCAAAGAAGTAGGGGGAACTATTTCTTAATAAACGTAAGACATTCGGCAGTACCGTCGTCGGCAGTGGATACGGTAATACCGTTGGCAATGCACTTGCACGAATGATTGAACAAGCAGGGCGCATTGCACTCGACCTCGGTATCAACTGTAAAGTTCGGCTTGGAAAACTCCGCCGCGATCTCGGTGTTAATGTTCCTGTCGCCGTCGACTTTTTGATAGGTCGTGCAGCAGGTCCCCGTAGAAACCGCAATATCCTTTGCGCAGCAGCAATACCCGTGATTGTACGCGCAATCCTTTTGTCCGCATTTAAGATCGTACATGGTCAAACTCCTCGTAGAAAAAATAATTGTAGAGTTATTATTCCCATGTGCTCGATTATTATACACGCCGTATCTGCTTACGCGGTTGCAAAACATATCGAATTGTGGTATATTAGAACTATGCTCAAAGCCTTGCGCAAAAACTCGATAGAACATAGCGCCGCACTCGCCGAGCTCAGGCGCGTGCCGCAGTACGCCGTTCCGGTGTACGAGCTTTTGTCGTACGCGCTCGTGCCGCTATTTTTGATCATGGCGGGCGCAATGCCGTCGTCGGCGCTCATGCTCATGCCGATAATCCTGCCCATGCTGTACTTGCTTTACAGGCGGTTCGGGCTGTACCTGCCGCTCGGCTGCGTGATCGCGTACGGCGCGTGCGCGCTCACTCTCAACTACGATATTCTGACAGTGATATACTCGGTCGCATTGTTCTTCGGGCTGTGTGGGCTCACACTGTCGGCGCAGTTCCCGCACTATTTGGCGTGTGCGGCGATCGCGGCGATAAGCGCGGTAAGCGGCGCGCTTGTCGGTGTGGGAATAGTACGGCTCGTTGCGGGCGTTCCGATCGCCGAGATCGCGACGAACTACGCCAGCGCCGAGTACGCCGACCCGATCATCGGTTGGCTCGCGCGCAGCTACTATAACGGGCTCGACCTGCCTATCGATATTCCCAAGCTAATGCCGACCGACGCCGGCTATACCGACGCCGTTAAGCAATTCTTCGGCGAGTACGCGGGTGAGGAATTCGGTCCGTATATCTGGTATTACTGCCTGCACTTCGGCGGCGTGACGGGCGGAGTCGGGTTCGTGCTGTCGGTGATCATCAACCGCCGCACGGCAAGCTTCAACGACTTCGGCACGACGGAAGCCGAGCTAAAACTAAGCACGCGCGCACTCGGCGGGGTAAGGGTCATGACTACGCCGCTTTCGCAAATGAGTATGCCGCGCTCGTACCTTTGGTCGTGCGTTCTGCCCGCGGCACTGGCGGGGATCGTGCTCGAATTCGTCGGCGGGTTCGAAGCGCTCGCCGCCACGTTCATGCACGCGTTCGCCACGCTCCCGTCGGCTTTAACGTGCTTCGCGCTATTGGTGTATTTCTCGTCGCTGTTCAAGGGTAAAGCAAAAATCGCCGCGACGGTCGTAGTCGCAGTCATCGGCGTAGTTATGGTGATCTTTCCCATGGCGCTGTTCATACTGTCCATGATCGGGCTGTGCGATTGCATACTCAATCTTCGGTGGTGGACGGAGTTTATCATGAAAGATTAGTAAAATCAACGGCAATAAAAAAGTCGAACTCATAGCAGGCGTCACGGGTTCGACTTTTTTAATTACATTAAAGTTAGTTCGGCGTATTACTTCTTGGACTTGATATATTCGTCCGTAAGCTCTTTGGCGCGTTCGAGCGTAGGTCCGAAGCCCTCGGACAAGAGCTTGCCGTTGAACTCGACCTCGTTGTATTTTTCACCTAATTCTTTTTGTGCTGTTTCGTGAAGCGAGTTGATATAATACATTCCGTAGCCGTAGGGCACGTATGTCGCGGGCATTTCCATCAGCACTTCAATTATGCCGCGCGCGGCGTCTTCGTCGAGCCCCAATTCCACATAGTCGCTGACGTCGTAGCCGAAGTAGTTGATTTCCAAGTCGCGCAAAAGCATACCTAAATAGCCGCTGTACATATCACAATAGCTGTAATCGCAGTAGAGTTGAAGCGCCTCGTTGTCGGTCGTCGACATGATGTGATCCCAAACGGCAAGCTCGGTGTAGTTCGACCAGCCCTCCGAGAACGCAGTGCACGACATAACGGTAGGCAACAGCCCCACGCCCTGCTCCTTAGCTTTAACGTGCGCGTAGAGGTGTCCCGGATAGCCCTCGTGCGCAATGGTAGTAAGCAATTCTGCGGGGTTATTTGTCGTGGGATTGAGCGTGATGTACTCGTTCGAGTTATTCTCGTCGATCGGCGAACGCACGTAGTAGGCGAGTGCGGAAGTGCGCCCTGCTACGGTCTCGTCCATATACTTAAAGCCAATCTCCGGTACGGTTGCAAGGTCGGGGACGATGTTCTTCGCCGCTTCCCGAAGATATTCGAGCATTTGTTGGGGGGTCGTCATGTCCATAATGCCTTTCTCGCCATTTTTATAGGCATAGAACTCTTTGAATGTTTCAGGTGCGGTTTCTTCGAGCGCGGCTATTTCCGTGATGATATCATCGGCATACGTGCCGTAGAAAAACGCCTCGGTCGCTAAATCTTCATAGATATCCTCAAAGTCGTGGTATGACACGTTCAAGCCCGTAAGGTTGTTAAACCGCCACGTGTAGTATTCCCTGCCGACCGAACCGTAGGACGCGAGATAGCCACGTGTCGTGGTCGTGACTTTGCCCTTAAAGAGATCGAGCCCGTTGCGCAAAGTTTTTACGCCCGTCATGAAATGCCCGTCGAGCGCGGTCTTGAACCGAAGCTTGTAATAGCTCTTGCGCTCGGTCGTGAGGAAATTGACCGCGTCGATTTTGTCGTTGATATACGAGTATAAGTAGTAATCGTCGCCCGCATCTATAACGTCGTCGAGATAATCCTGCATGGCGCAGATCGTGTAGTCGTACAGCGGATAGCCGTGCTCGGCGCGGTCGGCGGCGTAGTCTATATACGTGTCGAACGCGTCGTCGGTCGAAATCGTAACGTCCAGAAGATCTTCTATGTCTTCCTTGGTGCGGAATACATAGTTCTCGACCGAATCGGCGAACGAGGCTACGTATCCGCCCTCGCTGTCGATATACGAACCGCTTATGAGATCGAGATCGACGATATTGGGCGAGCCGTAATAGTCGGAGTATGATTCGCAAACTTTTATCAGCGCGCGGTAGTCGAGCGCCGCGGTCTCGTTCATTCGCGAAACGTTGAATTTTTTGAGCTCGTCGTTGATTTGGTCAAAAAGGTCCGCCATCTCTTTTGCGTCGGACTTGGTGATAGGGTAGTACGAGTACCACGACGGCGTATAGTTTTCGGGGCGCGAGTAGCCGAAACTGCTCTTGGGCGTAACCGCGAATGCGTTCCAGGCGAATATATCTTGACCGAGCAACGCGACTGCGAGCGGTTCCGCAAGATCATTGGAAACGTAGTTCGATACTGCCTCGTACGAGCCGTCCTGGCAGCCGCACAGCCCGACCGCGCACGACGCGGACATCACTGCGCCGAGCGCACAGGAAATTATTTTGGTTGATTTTTTCATAGTATCGCTCCAAAAAATTATTAGTGAGTTGTAAAACCTATACAATGTTACCATATTTTTAATATGAAATCAAGTCGTGAAAAGACAATTTTCGACTCTAATCAAATTTTAATATAACCGACGGAAAATGGGAGATAAGGAAAATTTTTTGCACCGAAACAAAAAAGCAATGCGATTTTACTTTACAAAAACAAATGAATATGATAAAATTAAACCCGAACAATTCCCATGGGGATATAGCTCAGCTGGTAGAGCGATGCGTTCGCAACGCATAGGTCATGGGTTCGAGTCCCACTATCTCCACCAAGACAGCCCGCAAAATGGCGGTCATTGACCACCAAGCGGGCTTTTTTATTGCCTTTTGACCACCGCGCCCCGCGTTTTACTTGGTAAATCGGGGGTTTTGCGACCACTTCGGCGTTTTTAGATTTGGTGGGAAAGAAAACGCCTTTTGCGTTTTCAATATTGTAGCTTTTTCGCTTCGTTTATAAGGTACTCGTCGCTTATGTCCGTGTATGTATCGGCAAGACCGCCGAGCGCATGACCGACAAATAAATTTCGGGCAAGTTCGCTTACACCGCATTCTTGACAACGTGTATAAAACGTCGTTCTTAAATCGTATAGCTTATGCCCGCCGAGAATATAGCAAAACTTTTCGCGTATGCGGTTTGCACCGTAAAAGCGTAGTTTGTTTATGCCGTTGAGATACGGCGCGAGCATGGGCGAAATAGGTATGCGCTTGTAATGTTCCTTGCCGTCCTTTTGCTTGCTATTCCGTGCGACAATAAATGCACCGTCTATTTTTGCCGTCTTGTACTCATTCGGGCGTAGTCCCGTATATAGCGCAACGGCGAACATAACTTGATACGCGCTTCCGCTTGTCGCTTGCAATAGTATCGCTTCTTCGCTTTTGCTTAATGCCTTGCCGTGCTTGCTTTCGTGCTTTTGTATAAATACCACGTCGCACGGGTTTTGCGTTATGTGGTGGTGCTTTATCGCCATTTTCATTACAACGTTTATAAGCGTGTAGACTTCTTGGCGCGTTTTGCCTTTGTCGGCAAGTCCGTCAACTATCATTTGCACGTCGGCGGGCGTGATTTCGTTTAATGGCTTATCGCCCAATACGGGCAATATGTGCGCGTTATAGCGGTATGTATCGGCGCGCTTTGTTTGCTCGCACACTTTACGCCAGCGGAACGTATCGAAATAGTATTGCGCAAATTCGCCGAACGTCGGCGCGCTCGGCTTTGCTTCCACGCTCGACGCGACTGCAGGCAAGCTCTCTATTCTTTCGAGCCTGTCCGCGATATCGTCGAGCCGTTCGGCTATTCGTGTGAGTAATTCTATTTCGGTCATATGTCCTTATTCTCGGTTAGTTTTGAATTTGAATTCAAATTCAATTTTTCACTTTGTTGCGACGTCGCAACGGTTTTTTCAGCTTTTTTCCGCGCACGCCATGCGCGTTGATATTCGACACATCGTTCTTTATTTTTGGCATAATATGCGCGTTTTTTGGCTCTATAATCGTCAAGATATTCTTGCGATTGTCGTCGTTTATGGTCGCGCTCTCGTGCTTTTGCATTTAGCAAATCACGGTTTAACGCTGTCCACTCGCGCATTCTTGCGTTAATTTTATCGCGATTCTTTTCACGTCGTGCGCGTTGCTTTGCTATGCGGTCATCATGATTTATATAATACAATTCTCGCGCACGCGCACAACGTTTTTCGCGTGTCCTTGCATAATAATCACGCTGTTTTTCATTGTAAGCTTCGTGGTTTTCACTTCGTTGTTTTTGACAATACTCCGCATGAGCCTTTCTATATTCGGGGTCATTTTGCCAACGGTTACGAAAATATTGAAGCTTTTTATCTCGGTTACACCAATACGAAGCCCGCGCCAAAGCTCGGCAATAATCTACACGTTTTACTCGGTAATTCCGCATCCATTCGTTCAAATGTTCGCGATTAGCTTTTCGCCACGCTCGCGCCTTTTCTTGCCTTTGTCGTTCACGCTCTTGCCATTCGATATACTCGGGCGTTCGCTCTTTTGGAAATATAGCAGGGTCGTTAAGGTCAATACCACAATCGGCAAAAAGGGCTTGTATATCTAAATTATCGGGCAAATGCCAATTCGTATTCATATTTGAAAACTCCCGCATAAAATGGTATATTTAATGCTGTTGCGGTTAATCTATCACGCCAATGTTCACTAATTTGTTGCCGTGCTATGCCTTGAAGTACGCGCTTGACGCTCTTTTCGTATTCAATGTCTTTGTCGGGGTCGTATTCGGGCGCGGGTATCATAGTGATTAAAGTAGCCGTGCTATCGTCGGAAAGAAGTTTATCAAGCGAAAGAACAGCACAGCGGTTTATATAAATCGCGTTGTATATACTATTCCGAATACAACGGTAAAACGTTTTAGCGGTCATATACTTATAGTACGGCAAATCTAAATAGATTTGATTGACCATATCGCCAAACGCCCACCATTTTCGATACTTAAAACAGTACTTCCGCGCAATGCGTTTGAATTTATCGAGATTATCAAAGTACACTTGATTTATTGTATCGCGGTCGTTAGCCTTGATTTTCTCTATTTGTTCGGGCGTAATTGCCCAATGCCACTTGTCGGGCGTGTCGCTGTTGTCCGGTCGCTTATTGCTCATTCTTTGCCCCCGTGTCAAAACCGACTTTCCGCACGTTCTCGCGCTTCCTTAACGAAAACGCACCGGCTTGTGTTTCTATGCTTAAAGATTCTAATTCGATATTGCTTATAAACTCGTTTACAAGCTCCGCAACAAACTGTCGCGAATTTTCCATTTCTCTCGCTTGTCTTTTTGTCATATCGCTCCCCATAGCGTAAAGGGGCATACCGCTTTGATATGCCCCCGCGCTTTGTTGTTTACGCCTTTTCGGCTTGTATGCCGTGATAGCGTATAAACGTGCCGTTCTTGCTTCGCGTTTCTTCGCCGTAGAACTTAACGGGCATATTCGCTTTCGGCGCGGTTATCGCTTCCGTATCTTCCACGACCGACACGACCTTGCACTCGTCTTTGTAAAGCCCCGTGTCTTTGTCCTTTTCCACGCCTTCGCAAAATACGTCGTAAATGTACTTCTTTTTGCCGTCTTTGTCATAGGTGCGATAACCTATAAGTTTGCCTTCGTATCTTCCTACCATGAGATTAACTCCGCCCCTTTTCGGCATAGGGCACGCCGTATTTGTTGATGTTGTCTATATGGCGAAGTAACGCTTTTCTTGCGCGCTCTCGCTCTCGTTTGTCCGCGCGTCTTTGCTCATGTATCTTTCCGCGCTTCTCGCATTTTGCTTTGCGGTTTAATGCTTGTATGTCCGTCATGCTGTCACCGTCCTTGATGTGCTGTTACATAATCGAATAAAGCACGATACCGCCCGAATGCAATTAGGTAGTTTGAATAAATGCTAAGGTCGTGGCGTTTTTCGTCTTCCGTCGTTTTGTCGCAAGTCGCTATTTCTAAAATAACGCGCTCATACGAACAACTTAAATGCCCAATTAGTCCTATGTACTTTTGCCGAAGTGCTTTATAGTCCGCTTCCGCTTTTTCCATAGCCTTGCCTTGCTCAATGTTCCACGCTTTGATTTGCTCGTGTTCTTTCTTTGTCATTTTCCTTGACCGTCCTAAGAATTTATGTTACGCTTATTAAGCGTAATCATAATATATCACGCTTAATAAGCGTATGTCAAGCATTTTACGCGCATTAAGCGTAAAATATTATAAAATCTTTTTTCGGTGGTTTATATGGTTACACTCAACGAAATACAAAAGAAACTTGCTTCCGCTATTCGGGGCAGTGGTAGAACGCAAACAGCTATTGCAAAAGAGCTTGGCATAAGTCAACAAACTGTATCACACTACATAAAGGGCGATATTTATCCCGCGCTTGATACTCTTGCAAATCTTTGTAATTTGCTTGATTTAGATGCAAACGATATACTTTGCATTCACGAATACGCCGAACCTAAAAAAGCCGTTACGGTTAATAACAGCTTTAATAATAATTCGGGCAAGATAGATTTTAAGGCTTAATCGTCGAGTAAGCCTATTTCGTAAGGATCATATTTCCATAATTCGCTTTCGGGTATAAAATACGCCCCGCTTTTGTCGTTTGCGTATATCCATAATCCGCTATCGTACATTTTCTTTATATCGGAAAACGGTGTTTTCCTTTTAAGTGTCCTTATCGTCGAGTAGCGGACGGCGCGCCGACGGGCGCGCGGTGTCGCGGTAAACCCCTTGCGATCACCGCGCGCACTCGTCGGGGCGCGGAGCGCTTCCACGTCCTTTAATACTTCGGCGGAGTTTTGCTCGATATTCACTATGCCGTTGCCGTCATGCGTAAACACCGCAAACTTTTTGCGCGGGTCAAGATAAGATACAAGCGAAACATTTGTATCTATGCCGTTTAATGCGTTTTCTATTCTTTCAACGTGCTTTTCTATTTCGGGGCGGGTTATGTTCCGCGAAACATAATAACGCCGTTTATTGAAAAATCTATCGTCGGCGTGTTGCTTCGTTATGTACTTGCAAATATAGTGCTTTGTCGCTTCGCCGTTGCCGATTATGCTTAACGTGGAAAAACCTTTTTTCCACGCGCCTATATTCCATATCGCTTTGCCTTTTTTGTGTATTTGCTTTCCGCGCTTATTTAGTGCGGGCGTTGCTTTTAGCTCGTCGAGCGTTATTCCACCTATGAGAATATGAAAATGCAACCCGCCTTTCTTGTGGTATTCGGGTACGGTAACATAATACATATTCGGGAATTGCTTTTTAACGTCGTTTGCCCATTGACTATACTTGCGCTTTGTCGCGCTGTCGTTCATGCGGTCAATTTTATTGGCGTCGAATGTCAGCGTTACAAAATAGGAAAAATCGTTACACTTGCAAATGTCGTACAACGTTTGACGCGCTCGGCGTGCCGAACGGTTATAATCATATTGATTGCGGGCGCGTAATTCTAATGACAGTAACTTGTATTTGCGCGTATAGTTTTCGTCGTAAAGTCGCAAGGCGTTGATTTCGTTAATTATGGCACGTTGTTCTATTTCTCGCTTTATCTTGTTTATGTGCCGTGTATGTATTGCCTTTGCGATTGAAGTCGGTGTTATTTCGTTGTTTATCTTTATTCGGGTTTCGTGTGAGCCGTCCGCAAATAGCTTTTCGGTAATGTAGGCTACTTGCATTTGCTTTTCCTTTCGGGGTAGTGGTATCGGCTTTGCCGTTCTATTGTCGCGTACTTGTTTGTTGTCAAGCACCTTTCGCGGCATAAACCGCTTCGCTATTTATTCCACGGTGTGCTTGACAACAAACATTTTGCGGTGTTCTTTCGCCTTGCCGAAGCAACTCAAAAGAATGTGCCTTTTCGGGTTGCTTCGGTCGGCTCATTATACACCGCAAAACCGTGCGCTTGCTTCCGTTGGTATTCGGCATTTTCTTTTGCCTCGGCAATCTAAAAGAATATGCCGTTTTTATTCGGGCTTGACAGTCCTTTTGAAATGTGCTATAATTCGGGTATTCCGCAAGGGTTTTTGGCGGGGTTTTAGGTGGTTTTTTCTAAAAAGGCTTCGAGTCCCACTATCTCCACCACGAAAAAAGCACCGAGAAGTCGGTGCTTTTTTCGTGGTGGAGATAGTGATTAGGTTTACGAGAAGTGCGCCCACTGTTAGTCGAATACAATAATACAAGAAAAAGAAAAGTTTATACCGATTATTAAAAAGCACTTTTGGGCGCAAGTTCGCTAGACGCTTGCGCGAAGCGCAAAGTCCGCCCGCGTTTTCCGCGGGCAATCCCACTATCTTTTAATTAATAGTTAAGAATTTTGCTTTTGCTCGTAGACTACATATTTATCTACTATATCGGTTGTAGTGCGTAATCTAAATTTCTTTTCTATATAATCTTGTAGAGCCGTATACAACCTGCAAAATTCGTCATCTAATAATAACTCTTTGCAATATATTCTTACGCTATCTATAAATGCGCTTGCGATTTCTAATGAAATCGGTAGTTTCGTTTGTATTCTTTTCATTTTCGGGTAATCTCCGTTTTAGATTGTTCGGGCAATAGCGTCACTACTATTGGCAGTAGAAATAGTATATACTACCATGGGTAGTAAGTCAAGCATTTTACTACCGATCGTAGTAAAATAGTTAAAAACGTTTTTAGGGCGGTTTGAATGGTTACTATCGAAAAGATCAAAAATAAGGTATCTGCGGCTATTAAAAACAGCGGCATGACGCAAAGCGCGATAGCTCAAAAAATCGGTGTATGCCAACAAGCGGTATCTCATTATTTGAAGGGCGAAAAGCTACCCGCGCTTGATACGCTTGCCAAATTGTGTGATTTGCTCGATCTCGATGCAAACGATATACTTTGTATTCATGAATACGCCGATAAATATTGATACGTAAAGAGAAAAAGATTTTAGGAGTGATGTAATATGGGCGTGTGGAATCCGTGGAGAGGATGTAAGAAATGCAGTGACGGTTGTTTGCATTGCTATATTCATAAAGGCGATGCAAAAAAAAATATTAATACAAATGAAATTATAAAGACGAAGGACTTTGAAAAGCCGATAGAGAAATTAAAAAACGGCAGTTTTAAATTAAAATCGGGACTCGTGTATTTATGCTTTTCTACCGATTTTCTTATCGAAGAAGCGGACGAGTGGAGAGGCGAGTGCTGGAAGATGATCAAGGAAAGACAGGACTGCACGTTTTTGTTTCTGACCAAAAGAATAGACAGATTTATGATATGTATTCCTAACGACTGGGGCGAGGGATACGATAACGTGGTAGTATGCTGTACTATCGAAAATCAAAAAAATGCCGATCATAAATTATCTATATTTAAAGACTTGCCGATAAAGCATAAGTGCATAACGGCGCAGCCGTTACTGGAAAGAATAGATATCGAAAAATATCTTGACGGTATCGAGTTAGTCGTAGTGGGCGGAGAGTCGGATATAAACGCAAGAGTATTTAATTACGATTGGGCATTGGATATTCGAGAACAATGCATTAGAAAAAACGTTAATTTCGAATTTAGGCAATGCGGAACTTATACGTTGAAAGACGGAAAACAATATAAAATTCAAACAAAAGACTTGTGTAAGCAAGCACGCTTGGTAAATATCGATTATAAAAGCAATCGATAAATCTTGTTTTACCAACCATTCGCCATAGCGCTGAAATAGGTTTATTGTTTCCGTTCTTTTTACGTTATAATCATTTATAAAGAATATACGAGGTCATATATATGGAGTACACAATTAAACAAGAACGGTTGACGACGAATGAATATATCGATTTTTTGAAAAAGACCGATTTGGGTTCACAATATCCAAAAGAGAGATTTCTCGAACGAATACAATTGTTGTTGAGCAAGGCTTCCCTTAGCTTGGTTGCAAGAAACAATTGTAACGGGATAGTCGGGGTTTGCTTAGGGCTTACGGATTTTTCGTACTGGCTGTTTATTACCGATTTAGGTGTTGTTAGAGAGTGCGCAGGACAGGGTATCGGCAAAGCGTTGGTGAAGACTATGCACGAGTTAGCAGGCGGTGAGAAAAATATTGCTATGTATACTTGTGCGAATGACGGCGCAATTGGATTCTATGAAAAAATCGGCATGACGCGTTCGAGCGACGTTATGGAATATAACCATATCGAATGGACAAGTTTCACGGTCGAATAAATAATGTTAGTTTTCGTTACGTTTGCTTGACGATTGACGAAAAAAGTTTAAAGTCGGTATGAGTATGTATAAATCACTTAAAGTTTTATTTTTGGATATAGACGGCGTTTTGTGTTTGCATGAATACGGCGTGATCAATTGGGACGATAATATCGACGACTACGTTTTCGACGAGCAGTGCTGCCGCCGTCTTAAAGAAATAATGGACTCTACCGGCTGCAAGCTTGCGCTGTCGAGTTCTTGGCGGTTGCAAAAGAAAGACTGCTTGAACATTCTGCGGCAGCTTAAACCGTTCGGTATAACGAGCGCGGACTTTATCGGCGGCACGCCGCTGTTGGAGCACCGTGGCGATGAGATAATGACCTTTGTCGAAAGTCATCCCGAGATCGGCGTTTTCGTCGCGGTCGACGACGAGGACTTTTCGGGCGACCGTTTCCCTGCGGACAGACTCGCTTTGACCAAGATCGAGCGGGGCATTACCGGGCCTATAAAAGATTTGATCATTCAAAAACTGAACGGAGTTTCGGATTGATCGTTTGTCGCATTTTTACAATACAAATTCTTTAAGCAATGATATAATCTATAAAAGGGAACACCCGCAAAGGAGATAGTTATAATGATTAAAATTACGCCTAACTTCCACTTCAACGGAAAATGCGAACAAGCCATTCGCTTATATGAACAAGCATTCGACGTCAAGGTGGAATGTTTACTCCGTTATAGCGACGCTCGACCGGAAGACTATAATAAGAAATTGACGAAAGAGCAAAGTGATTATGTTTATCACGCGGAGCTTTATATCGGCGATCAAAGAATTATGATGGCTGATGTTATGGATATCGATCTTAAACCGAGTCGTGCGCTTTCGCTTACCGTTACAATGGAGACAAAGAACGACGTTATAAAAGCCTTTGAAGCTTTGAAAGACGGCAGCGAAATAATATATCCCATTCATAGTACAACATATAGTTCTTGTACTTGCAGTCTTGTAGATAAATTCGGATTTCGTTGGATCATTATGACCGAACAGACGGAACGATAGCTTTTGCGATTATTAAAAATCCGTTTTTGATTGCTACTGTTATACCGTAAACAAAAATCTCCGATAAGGATTTATCTTCTTGTCGGAGATTTTTTAAATCAAAAACGGTATTTTCTGTCACCGTATTTGGAGTGTAGGTGATGCGTAACTATGCCGTCGATCAGTGCGATGAGCAGCACTAAACCGGATATAACGGTTACGCCGATTGCGCCGTTTATGCGCGTAAACACCTCGCCGAATCCGCTGTTTGGAAGTCCTATCCAAAACAAAAGCAAGACTATTATGCCGAGTAGAATTTCCGCGCCCCACACAAACAGGAGCCGCTTTAAGAAAGTCGTGCCGTAATTGCCCACCAGTATATTCATGCCCGCCGCAAACGTAACGGAAAAGAAGGCGTAGAAGCAAGCGCAAATGATCGAAACGAAGGGGGCGGAGCTAACCTTTTCGACGTCGGTCGGGTCTTGCGGATTTATGTAGATTTCGGTAGTTTTTCCTACGTTGGAGTACGCGCTGTAATATTCGTGTCCCGATCTATCCGTGAACGTATACTCCTCGCCGTCGACCTCGTAAGAAATGATATAATAGTACGAAGTTTTAGCACTCCATCCACTGCCGCCCGACGAGTGCTCTACCTTGATATCTACGATAGTCCCTTGCATTCTTAAATAATTGAGCTCGTAGCTGCGCATTCTCACGGTATGCCAAACGAAGAACCCGATAAAACCAAGAAAGAGCGCGAGCGAGATCGCAAGGAATATCCAAGGGCAATCTTTTTCTTGTTTACTCATGATTAAATTATAAATTTAAAATAATTTTTTGTCAAGCGATAGGCGGATTGGGCCGCGTCAGGTTTTTTCAAAGAGTTTTACAAATTGTTTAACATTTTACGGCGGTGACGGCATATTATATATTATCGCAATGTTTTCATGTTGGCGGAAAAATAAATATAATATAGGAGATATTTCCATGGAAAAGATCACCCCTACAACGACCACGTCTACCACTACGACCACGTCTACTTCCACCCCTACGCCCGCGCCCGCGCCCGCACCGGTAACGACTACGCAAAACGCGGAAGAGATCTGCGGCTCGGTGAATATCCTCGACACCACGCATCTTAAAAATCTCGTTGACGATCTTTCCAAGCTTTACAGCACGTCCGTTTGCACCAAGGTCGCAAAGGACACGAAGATCGCGGCGGAGAAACGCCTTATCGAAGCGATCCGCGCCAATCTCGATCGCTACGAGGGCTAAGCTTAATTTTTAATCTATTACGCAAAGGCACGCTACGGCGTGCTTTTTTGTTTTTAATTTACTATGGTTTTTGTCTAAATTCGGTTTACGGCGTAGGGTTGCTTGACATTGCTATTCTTTATTGCTATAATTAGCCGTAGAGTATTTGAATTCTAATCCAATTCTAATATTCGGCTAATTATTGCTTAACATTCTTAATGTAAGATATATTCGTAAGAGTACGCTCGTACGTTGTTCGGAGGACAAAGTTTTGGTTGTATATTCGGTTTTGATTGCATACGGCGTTATCGTGTTGATAGCCGCATTGCTATATATACCTAAATATGCACAGATTTGCGGAACGCTTAAACGTCCGTCGCGAAAGGTCGCGACTGCTAAGCGTAAGATTTCGCTTGTCATTCCGGCGCGGAACGAAAGTAAAGCCATAGTCGATTTGTTTGATTCGATTTTAACTCAGGACTACGACAAAGATTATTTCGATATTAACGTTATAGTAAAAGACGAGAACGATCCCACGATCGAGATGGCCAAAAAAATCAACGCCAACTATTTTGTCGTTCCCGAGCAAAAGTGCAAGGGCGACGCGCTCGACGGGTATTTCAAGAGTCTTTCGCCCGAGCAGATGAAAAGCTACGATGCGTTCGTGATCATCGACGCGGACGCGGTGCTTACGCCGAACTACGTAACCGAGCTTAACAACGCGCTCGAATACGACAGGCAGATTTTTGTCACGCGCAAGTACATAAAGAACTATCTCCACGGCAAGAAGTGCCGCAGCTTGACTTGCAATTGTGCGGCGCTTGTTTATCCCGTTCTCGACGAGGTAGGGAATATGTACCGCGCGCGGAAAAAAATTCCGCTCAACTACTGCGGACAAGGTCTCATGCTCAGGCGCGAGGTGATCGAACAGCTCGACGGCTGGCCGTACCGCAGTCTTACAGAGGACTACGAGCTTAAAATGGACAGCTTGCTCCGCGACTTTACTTCCTTGTATTATCCGTATGCTATTATTTACACGGAAGAAGTCGTCAAGCACAGGGACAGCTACGAACGCCGACTCAGGTGGGTCACCGGCTACTCGCAGTGCGACAAGCGTTACATGAAAGACGTAAAAGCCAAGATCAAAAACGAGAAGGGCAGCGCGGCGCTCAAATTCGATTTTTTGCATTACAAATTCCCCGTGTTCCTATTCCTTATGATAACGGTACTGACCGTGCTTACGGGAGTAGGGCTTGCCGTGTTCTACGCATTGCTGGATAGCGAGCAGCTTTGGCACAACGCGCTTATATACCTTGTGGGGCTGCCGTCGGTGCTTTTATATTTGGTTTTGTTCGTTTACGGGCTGATTCTCATGCTCAGCTACCTCGACGCATTGACGGCGCTCTCGGGCTGGGAGAAATTCCTAACCTTGCTCGTAATGCCGTTCTTCCTACTTGAATTCGTGCCGCTGTACGTACAGAGCCGATTCCGCGCGAAGAAGCCGCAAAAGGATTGGCGGCAGTCAAACCGCATAGATTATTCCAAGCTGGACGGAAAGAAGTAATATCCATTATGGAAACCTACCGCGAGTTTTTAGACAGGATAAATACGTTCGAGAAGAAAGAGATCGTATTCGGCGGCGAACGCTTCGAATGCAGTCCGTCCGTCGCGCTCAAAGTGGCGGAAGATAATACTTTTAGGAATTTTTACGGCGATACGGTCGTTTTCGATTTGCCGGGCGTCGTTAAGGAAAAGTTAGCCGAATATGTTGATCAATTGTATGCCGCCGTGCCGCCGTGCTTTTGCGAGCGGCTCGTTCCGCATACCTTTCACGCGACCTTGCACGATTTGAGTAACGCCCCTACGCTTTCGTCCGTGGCGGAAGAAACTTTCCGTAACGAGCTTAAAGTAGTCGAGATAAAGGACGAAATACGAAAGCTTGCGGGTAATGGAATACGCTTTAAAAGCAAGTACATATTCAATATGGTGAATACAAGCCTTGTTCTCGGACTGTATCCGGAGGGCGAGTCGAATTACGAAAGGCTTATGAAATTGTACTCGGTTTTCGACGGGGTGAAGAAGCTCCCGTATCCGTTAACGCCGCATATTACGCTTGCGTACTATAACGTAAATGGTTTTGACGGACGCGCGGCGGAGGGCCTGGCGGACGCTGTCAATAAAATAAACGCGGAGCTCGATTTGAGCGTTTGTGTACGGTATTTATATTATCAAAAATTCACCAGCATGAATAATTATATAGATGTAATCGAATTGAACTGAATTTCGGTTTTGTTTGGTACAAAGGGGAAAATCATGAAACGACTTTTATCTTTATTTGCAATAGTGTGCGCACTGCTTATAACACTCGGCGTATTTACCGCGTGCAGAACGTACGAGTGCAAAACGTGTAGGGATTACGGCGAAATTAACTGCGAAGATTGCCTCGGCGAGGGCAAGGTCGACTGTACCGTTTGCGGCGGCGACAACAAAGTGATTTGCTCGTACTGCAATGCGACCGGTATGGCGCGGTGTACCTACTGTTCGGGCACGGGTAGAAGAACGTGTACATATTGCGACGGACTCGGCTGGACATATGAGTACGATTATTGGGATGGATATGTAGAAAAAACATGCACGTATTGCTATGGACTGGGTTGGAACTCGTGTATATTTTGTTCCGGACTCGGCACGGAAAAGTGCTATCATTGCTTTAACGGCGAAGCGTATTGCGTGTCGTGTACGCTGGGCAAGGTAACGTGCCGGTCGTGCGTCGGCACGGGCAACCAAGATTGCCCCGACTGCGACGCGTAAAATATTAAAATCAAAAGCCCCTGCGTTTGTATCGAACGCGGGGGCTTTATTATCAGTTATATTGCTTTTAGTAAGGTTTCCAGTTTCGGGTCGGGAGTGATTTTGCGTTTATCGAGTTCGGCTTTTGACTTATACTGTGCCGCCGTTTGCATATCGCCCGAAAACGCGTGGTAAACGGCGAGCATGGCGTTTACCTTGTATCTATCCTGCGGCTTGGTGAAAAGCGCGTAGTTGTGGCTCAGGCGGTAGATATTGCGTTTGACCTCGGCGACGGTGATGTTGTACCTATTGATCTCGTACTCTTTATACTCCGACTTTTTAGAAGTGTTAAATGCGATCTTGCCCTGTTCGTTTACGGCTATATTGTCGTCACGAATGGGGAGATATGTATTGCTTATATTATGCTCGACGTCCTGCCCGAGCGCGAGCACCTTTTTACGGTCTTCTGTGGTGCTGTCGCCACTGAGAGTGATGACGTCGTTTTCCCAAATATACTCGCCCGAAAAGCCGCTGCTCAATAAAACGTGCAGAAGTACAATATCGTTGTTAGCGATAACCGTTTGCGCGTCCGGGAAGATGTCGCGCCACGAAACTATTTCGCCCGTAAGCCAATGTATAAAGCGCGGATCTACCTGCTCGAAAAATTTGATAACTGCGGGAACGAATACGGCATGGTCGAACTCGTCGCGGGCGTCGTGTTTTTTGGACATATTGACCATGTCCTTTCTGACTCTGTCGAGGTGAGCGCAGTTTTTACCGCAAGTCGAAAACCGTCCGTCTATGTCGATAGCGCCGCCGAACCCGTAAGAATGTCTATCCTTATCGCCGTTGTAGTTGCCGCAACTTTCGCAGTTCGCCTTGCGCACGCTGTCCAAATACTTGTGGTACGCATTCATGTACAGGCTGTCCGCTTTGTCCGATTTGGCGTAGGCGTCGGCAAGCTCGGCGTACTCGCGCAGGTCGATCGTTTTTTGGGGCGCGCCTTTGCCGCTACGCGATAATTTTTTAAACGCTTTCAGCTCGCGCTTCATGCGCTTAGCTATATTCTCGTTTTCGAAGTCCTTGACAGTGAACGCGTTTTTAACGCCGAACGCTTTGCCCGTAATGACGACGCCGTCCATGTCCAAAAGCTCGTATTTAATAAACTCGAAGCCTTTCGTATCGATTATTGTCCGCAATTGCGCGGCGTGATTCTTGACCGATTTTTCAACTTCCGTCATTAACCGCTCGACGGAGAAGAAAATAAGTCGCGGCTTCTCGGTGTAATTTCGAACGAACATTCGGGTAGGGTGGCCGTCGACGGTCAAGCCGAGATAGAGCAATAACGTGTTTAGTCCCTCGTCGTATTCGGTAAGAGCACAGCCCTTCGGCATGAGATTGTGCGCGACGTGCCGCACTATACTTACGTTGCTTTCCAGCTCGCGCGTTAGATTGCCCACGGCGTTAGGGTCGTCGTCGGCTTGGTACGAAGCTTTGATCGTGACTTTAATGCCGCCGTCGAGCGTGCCCGTCAAAATATTATACCCGTAGTCGCCGCGCGTCGCGCTTTCTATTTCGAGCCCCGCGACGGCGACCTTTTCCAATTGAGCGTTCAGACTTTTTAACGGTTGTTTTTTCATGCTTGATTTTCTTCGTTATATTTTTCTATCCGCGCTTGCGCGTCGGCGTAATATTTGTCGTAAGCCTTTTTGCAGTAATTATCGTGCTTGGACGGCGGCGAGGGCTCGGCGGGCCGTTCGAACGAGTAGTCGCCGTTGACCTTCCAGCCTTTGAGAAGTCCCGCGTTAATTCCGTCCTTCGGGCACTTGAACACGCACCGCATACATATCATGCACTGTCCGCCGAATTTGAGCTTGCCATTCTTTTTGATTTTTATATTTGCGGCGGGGCAGTTCTTAACGCACAGTCCGCAGTTTACGCAGTTCTTGTTCGCTTTGAACCCGCGCCCTATGATCTTCGCGCCCCAATGCTCGGCGCGTATTATCCAAGCCAAAAACCCGCCCATAAACATCTTTTTTGGTAAGTGCGGGGTTTCGCGCAGTATTTCGTTGACGTCCGCGCGGACGAGCGGCTGAGCGGTTTGCCACATTTTGTACGCCTGTTCGTCCGTGTGCCGAAATATGATGTTGTACGGCATAACGTACTGGTATTCGTTGATAACCGCGTAGCCGCGGCGGTTAAGTAGCTTTATCGTTTTGAGCGAGGAAACGTCGCTCATGCGCACCGGTTCGCCCGAGGTCTTGAAAATGAAAACGGGCTTGAACGGTTTCTTCCGGTCGCGCTTAGGGAGTGCCTTGCACAAATCGAGTATTATCTTGGGCGCGTTAAACCCGTGGATAGGGTAGCCTATGCCGATGCGGTCGAACTCGTTCGCGTCGGTCGTTTCGGGCTTTTCGCAATACGACAACGCGCGCAAAGTGACATCACACTCGCGCGCCTCTAACGCCGACTTATACTCGTCGGCGATCTTTTTCGTATTGCCTGTTCCCGAGAAATAATAGATAAGGATTTTGTTCATGTATTACTCATTTATGCGAGTTGCGTACGCGCAGAAGTTTTCGTCGAGCGAGTATCGTATATCCTCGTCCTTTTCGTGCGTGTCGTACCACAGTGACGCGTAGATCTCGTCCTTTTTGGCGAGCCTATCGAAATCCCAAACGAACTCCTTGTACAGCGGATTATACCAATGCCCCGCGCGAAGAACCGTGTACGGGCGCGCCGAAAAGCTTTCGCCGTCCTGAGTGCGCCATTCGAGCTTTTGGTACATATCGCCGTTGAACGCGGATAGAAGCTCGCCGCCGTGCGCCTTCGCCACGCTTTCGAGATCGGCTTGGGTGAGCTCGGCGTTCGGCTTGAAAAAGTCGAAGCCGTAGAAAAGAGGCGTTTCGTTATCGGTCATTTCCGCGATCTTCTTGCGGTCGGGAACGGGGAAGTCTTTCCAAGTGGCTTTTTGGAGCGCGTCGTATTTTTCTCGACTGCCGAACGCAGCGATTATGCGCGCCTCGTCGCCGTGCTTCGCCCAGTACGATGGCGCGTTGTCGTCGCGAAGAAGCTTACCGAATAGGAATTTTTTAATGAGCCCGTTCGGTGCGAGCTTGCCGAGCTTAAAGTACGGATGAGCGTTGAACACCTTGCGCCAATAATCGGTAGTCGTTTGCGACTGGAAGTGAAAAAGGTCGTTGAGCTCGTCGCCGTCGAGATACCAAACGCCGTGGAAATTGCGCGCGGCGTTGTAGCCCGGCTTGAAAAACTTTTTCGAGTTGCCGCCGATAACCGCGAACCCGTCGTCGAACGTGTCTATGCCGTAGCTGCGGTTGACCTTGCCGCCCGAAATGTTGTAGCATTTGAGCCAGAAGCTTTCGGGGATAGTGCCGCATGCGAAGCCCTCCGCGATATTGGCGATGAGCACGCCGCTGTCGTGCGCCGTAGCCCATTCGAGGGGCGCGTCGAACGTCGTGTGGAACATGAGTCCGTCGTGAATGTTATCGGTCAGCATTTGCGGGTGGAGCATTGCCGTTTGGCGCAGCACCGCCCATTTTTGTATATCGCTTTCGAGTACCGTGAACTCGCCGCGAAGCTTGGTTGCCGAGTATACGTCGAGTGGGGCGGGCATAAGTGGATCGCCGACCCTGCCGAACGGGTGCCCGCCCGAGCGGTTGCCGTATAACGCTACCGTCGAGATATGGACGAGCGCGGGCTGCGGCGTGGCTTTTTGTATGCAATCGACGAGGACGTTCACGCCGTGCTCGTTGCACGCGATAGCCGCTTTCGGGTTCTTGTCCGAGCGCGGGGGAATGACTGCCGCCATATTGATTACGAGATCGGCTTCGGCTATGAGCTTCATGACCGCGGCTTCGTCGTTTACGCCGCCTTCTACGATCTCTATCTTGTTAAGTAGCTTTTTATGTTTTTTGAGTAGCTTTTTTGTGCGCTTTGGGCTGTGGCTCAAAAGCTTGATCTTATCTACGTGCGGCGCGTTGTGCAGCGCGTCGAGCGTAGCTTGCCCCATGTTTCCCGTTATTCCCGTGATCGATATTATCATTAGTAAAATTCCTTTGTGGAAATTCCGTATTTGGAATTAAGGTTGGTTTAGGCGATTAATTGGTTTCGTCCGCTTCGAGCGCGGCGATGACGTCGTGCATTGATTTATAGTATTCCGCTTCCGACGAGTTATAAAACAACAGAAGATCGTCCTTGATATCCGGGTCGTCGAGATGTGCGGGTATAGAGAAGTCGACCGTTTTGATATACTCGTCCCAGTGCTTTATCTTGTACACGTCGCGATCGGAGTTGCGGCGGACCATTCGCTCGCGGCAGACCTCGGGCGTCGTGACTACCCAAATAACGGTAAGCCGCGCGTCGTAACCGGCTAGCTTTTTGCGGAGTTCCGCCATGTACCGCTCGTCGCGTATCTCGCGCGTGAACGGCGCGTTGATGAGCACCGTGTCGTCGTACCTGAGCGCTTCGAAGCCGAGATTGAGAATTACCTCGTACTCGTAGTCGCGGATCTGCTCCTCAAAGAAGTCGCTGCTACGGTCGTACGGCTTTTTTGCGACACGAAAAATCTGCTTGGACAGCGGAATGAGCGTGTCCTTGTCGAGATAGACCACGTGTTTGAGATTGCGAGCGAGCTGTTTGGATATGTGCGTCTTGCCGCACGCCGGCGGCGACGTTACTAAAATCATTCGTTTCATTATTATATATGTATTGTATCAAATCTAAAACGGAAGTGTCAAGTGAATTGAGGAAAATAGGGTTTTGGGCACAGGGAATACACTCGGTTTTAGGTCGATTTACAAGATCAAACTACCGTCGTGCCCTTAATTTCTAATCAAATTTTAATCTTATATTAATGACTTTATTACAAAACTGTTGTAAAATGTATATAACCACTATTGCCAGTACTCACTGCAAGCCGCGGATAATGCGCTCGGCGATATCGTTTGCGAGCTCGTATACGATACCCAACCGCACCGCTGCGAGCGGGGTCTTGTTGGGATCGGTGACGGTAGCGGTTATGGATACGTCGCCTACTTTGGGTAAGACCTTGCCGTCGGCGCTGCCCGGTGCGATAGCGCCGAACGCAATGCGTATCTTGCCGACGTCGGAGGCTTTACCGACCGACGAATCGACTGCGAGCACCTTCCGCTCGCCGTGCGCTCTATGGATATGCTCGACAGCGTCTTTAAGATTGAGCGCGGTAACGGGCCGGCGCAGAGTGCCGTACACGAACGCGTTTGCGCCGCGCTCCACGAGTATCTGTCCGACGAGCGGACCCAGGCAGTCGCCGGTCACTCGGTCGGAGCCGATGCAGAGCACTACGGGCAGTTTGCCAAGGCTCATGAGCGCGCAGTCGAACTCAAAGTCCTGCGGCTCGTCAACTTTGACCCGATCGCTCGGGCGCGTGTTTCGGTCGGAATTCATAGTAATCGGATTGTTGCCAAAACGCTGCCGCGCTATACGTACGTGCGGGACGCAAACGGACGGGAAAGGCGGTATAAAACCGCGCCGACCTGTCAATATTCGAAAAGATAATCTATCTCTGACGGAGGGTATATATGTCTTACGTTGATATAGCAATAATAGCGCTGGTCGTCCTTTGCGGAGTGATCGGCGTGCTCAGAGGGGTCAAGAAGTCGGCGCTGTCGCTCGGCGCGTTCCTGATCGCGTTCATCCTCGCGTTCTTTCTGGCTAACGTGGTCGCAGAAGCGTTCATGGGCATCGACGGCGTGAAAAACTTCGTTGTCGGCGACGGTGTGAACGGCGAACAGTTCTCGCTCGCCAAGATGATCTACGCCTTGATGCACGACAGCGAAACGGGCGCAGTGCAGTGGCCCGTTTGGGAAGGTGAGGAAGCAACCTACCTCGGCATTAAGTTCTACGCCCCCATTATAGAGCGGCTCAGCGGTATCAATATCCAAGTCAGCCAGGCGGAAGGCTTCGCTATCTATACAGCGTTTCTTATGTTCTCGGCAATGATCGGCGTGTGCATTTTCATAGTTGCGCGCTTGCTCCTTATTATCGTCACAACGATCGTTTCGTCGTATATCGGCAAAAAGAAAAGCGTTGCTTCGCGGCTGTGCGGCTTCTTGGTCGGTGTGGTCAGCGGCGGACTTTGGGCGCTTGCCATTACTTTTGTTTTCTCGTGTATGTGCGGACTTACATTCATACCCGCTTTCCAAAAGATAGAGGACGAATACGAACATCCCAATAAGGTCCTTTGCGGGTTCGTCAACGACGCTGCTTACGGGCTCAGAAACAGTATGTTCCTGCCCAGCTCGAATATGTACGGGCGCATCGTAAGTCTTGTCTATCAGCAACAGCCCGAGGAACCGCCCGCGGAAGAAGTCGAGCTCGAGCTTAAACGACTTTGGCTGTTCGTAAACGTGAGCAACCTCAATTATTCAACCACGCCTTGGGACGTTGACGAGTTTAATAAACGCACGTTTAACGAGAACGACGCCGTAGAGATCAAAACCTATGCCGACGTAGGTTTTGACAAGGTTATAGAGGCTATCAAAGAATATAACAAGCGCGCGGCTGAGATCGTCGACGACCGAGACGTCGAGATTACCCAGAGTATGGCAGAGGTATATAACGGTTTTGTTCAAGAGAACTCGACGTGCATATTTACTTGCATGTACAACCTTAGGGTCGCGCTTAGCACTTATTCGCAGCATTATGCAGACGGACAGGGTTTGACCGCGGATAAGGCTATACAGGATCAAAACTTGCTACTCCAAACCGATTACAGTAATGTAAAGAAAGCTCTTGACGATTTGTTTAATAGCTATGCCTATGTTGAGGAGCTGTTCGGCGAATTCCCCGCGTTCGAGATTGCGGTGCTTGTTCCTCAAACAAGCTTGCAAATCTCGGCTTCGTCCGCCGAATAAATCTATCTAATATCGCCACTCAAAAAACGCGCCGAACTCGGCGCGTTTTTTTGCATGTAGAGTTTTTGCCGATAAAATCGGGTCGTAACTATTGATTTTATTTTTGAATATGGTATAATAAACGGGTATATTTAGTTCAACCTAACGAGGGAAATACGAAAATGAAAAAAATTACGGGTATACATTATACGGGAGAAAGAGCGGTATTTCGGGGTCGGGATCTCGACTTTTGCGAGTGCTTGTTCGACGACGGCGAGTCGCCGCTCAAAGAGAGTGAGAATATCAAGCTTACTGATTGCACGTTCGGCTGGAAGTATCCGCTGTGGTATTCGAAGGACGTGGAGGCTGAGGACTGTTTGTGGCAGGACACGGCGCGCGCGGGCGTGTGGTATACCGAGAATATCGTTATTAGAAATACCAAAGTTCTCGCACCCAAGAACTTCCGCAGGTGTAAGGATATTATTCTCGAAAATATAGAACTGCCCAACGCGCAGGAAACGCTGTGGGCTTGCGAGGACGTCGAGCTCAATAACGTTAAGGTAAGCGGCAATTACTTCGGCATGAACTGTTCGCGCGTGACAGTCGATAACCTCGACCTTGACGGCGACTACGGGTTCGACGGCGCGCGGGATATAGTGATACGCAATTCGTCGCTCAAAACCAAGGACGCGTTTTGGAATTGCGAGAACGTTACCGTTATAAACTCGACGATAGTCGGGGAATACTTCGGTTGGAACAGCAAGAATATTACCCTTATCAATTGCGAGATAGAGAGCCTGCAAGGCTTTTGCTACATAGAGGGATTGAAGCTTGTCAACTGTAAGCTCGGTAATACTACGCTTTCGTTCGAATACTGTAAGAATATCGACGCCGATATAGTCGGCACGGTCGACAGCGTTAAGAACCCGATAAGCGGCGTTATCGTCGCCGACGGGATAGGCGAGCTCATACTCGAAGAAGATAAAGTCGACCCTAAAAAAACCAAAATAGTTGTTCGGGAAAAAGCATGAAATATAACTTTGACGAGTTAGTCGATCGGCGCGGCACTAACGCGCTTAAATGGGATATAGAAGGTAACGAGCTTCCCATGTGGGTGGCGGATATGGACTTCCGCACTGCACCCGCCGTTATCGACGCGGTGTGTAAAAGAGCCGCGCACGGCGTGTACGGGTATAACGTAGTGCCCGACGAGTGGACGGACAGTATTGTCGGCTGGTGGGAAAGACGGCACGGCTACGAGATACCGCGGGATAGGCTTATATTCTGCACGGGCGTTGTAGCCGCCATATCGTCGGCGGTGCGCAAGCTGACTACTCCGCACGAGAACGTAGTCGTGCAAACGCCCGTATACAATATCTTTTTCAATTCGATAGTCAATAACGGCAGGCGCATTCTCGAAGCGCCGTTAAAGTATGACGGCGAGAGCTACTCGATCGATTTCGACGATTTGGAAAGCAAGCTCGCCGAGCCCGAAACCACGCTCATGATAGTGTGCAATCCGCACAATCCCGTAGGCAAGATCTGGGATAAGAAAACGCTCGCGGCGATTGGCAGTCTTTGCAAAAAGCACGGCGTGACCGTTCTGTCGGACGAAATTCATTGCGACCTTACCGATCCCGGCAAGGGGTATGTTCCGTTCGCTTCCGCGTCGCCCGAGTGTGCCGATATAAGCGTTACGTGCATATCGGCGAGCAAGGCGTTCAACCTCGCGGGACTTCAAAGCGCGGCGGTGTTCGCGAGCAACCGCGCATTGTTCAATAAGATCAACCGCGCGCTCAACACCGACGAGGTCGCCGAGCCCAATACGTTCGCCGTGTGCGCGACCGTCGCCGCGTTCAACGAGGGCGGGGAGTGGCTGGACGAGCTGCGCGAGTATATCTACGAAAACAAGAAAACGGTGCGCGAGTTTATCTCGGCGAATATCCCGCAAATAAAAGTCGTACCGTCAGAGGCGACATACCTGCTTTGGCTTGATTGCAACGCGATAGATAACGCGGACACGCTCGCGGAAAGTATACGCCGCGATACGGGGCTGTACCTTTCGGGCGGCGCGCAGTACGGCGGCAACGGCAAAGGCTTTTTGCGCATGAACGTAGCCTGCCCGCGTTCTATGGTAATAGACGGACTTAATAGGTTAAAGAAAGCACTAATTAAATAAAGAAAAATAAGGAGTATACAAACTTTTGTATACTCCTTTTACTTTGTTGCAAAATTACGGCGTATATGTTAAAATATACATGAAGTCACATAAGAGGTAATCGATATATGTTACACGAAGAATGCGGCGTAATGGGCGCGTACGACTTTGACGGGAACGACGTTGCGCTTGACATTTATCACGGGCTGTATACTCTGCAGCACCGCGGGCAGGAGAGCTGCGGTATCGTCACGAACAGCTATGTCAACCTTCACACGGTAAAGGGTAAGGGGCTTGTCAACGAGGTATTTACCAAGGACAACCTGCCCACGCTTAAAGGCAAGATCGGCGTAGGGCACGTGCTGTACGGCTATACGGGCGAGGAGAACGACGGCGTTCAGCCTATTGTTTCGCGCTACTGCAAGGGCTCTATGACTATCGCCATGAACGGCACAATCACCAATTACGACGAGCTTCGTAGCGAGCTCGAACACCGCGGCGCGATATTCCAATCGTCCAGCCATGCGGAAATGGTCATGAACATGATAGCCGTTGCGCGTACCAAAACGCACAGCGCGGAGGCGGCGGTGCTCGACGTTGTTAAGCGGCTTAAAGGCGCGTTCTCCATGGTCGTCATGTCGCCCAAAAAGCTGATAGCGGTGCGCGACCCGTACGGGTTCAAACCGCTGTCGCTCGGCAAGCGCGGCAACGCGTATTTCTTCGCATCCGAGACTGCGGCGTTCGACGTTATCCGTGCGGAGACCGTTAGCTACGTCAAGCCCGGCGAGCTTATCAAAATCGACGACGACGGCGTTACGCGCTACGAGGACTGCGTAGGCAAGGTCAAGCCCGCGCAGTGCATATTCGAGTTCGTGTACTTTGCGCGCCCCGACTCGTTCATCGACGGCAAGAGCGTGTATCAAGCGCGTATCGATATAGGCAGAGAATTGTGCAAAGCCGCGCCCGCCGACGCAGATATAGTTATCGGCGTGCCGAGCTCGGGACTGCATTTCGCGCTCGGCTATTCGTACGAGAGCGGCTTGCAGTACGTGGACGGGCTTATGAAAAACTCGTACGTCGGCAGAACGTTTATTAAAGGCACGGACGAGATTCGGCGCGAAGCCGTTTCCATTAAGCTCAACGCGCTGCGTGGCGCGATCGAGGGCAAGCGCGTGGTGCTTGTCGACGACTCGATAGTTCGCGGCACGACCTGCGCCAATCTTATCCGCCTGGTAAAGCAGGCGGGCGCTAAGGAAGTACATATGCGCATTGCGTCGCCGCCGTTTGTTTATTCCTGCCCGTACGGCAGCGATATTCCCGAGCGCAAGGCGCTTGCCGCAGTGCGTATGTCGATAGAGGAAATTCGCAAGTCCATCGACGCGGACAGTCTTGGGTACCTGCCCATGGAAGCGTTCGAGCGCGTGGGGCTCGGCGGCAGATACTGCGACGCGTGCTTTACGGGCAACTATCCCGACGGCGCGAAAGGTAAGTAGTTACTTCTTTTGAAAAAGAAGTAACCAAGAAAACTTTAAGTTTTTGTTAACCGGATGTTACTGCTTGATACTTCTAATTATAAAACATAAAAATTTTTGCAATTTTATTTTGAAAAAGAAGTAGCCAAGAAAACTTTAAGTTTTTTGTTAGTGGCATAAATAAAACTCTAAGTTAAGTATAACTCAATGGATCAAGAGAACGACGAAAAACAAACCGCTGAGATAAGCACAAGAGAGCGGTTTCATAATACGCTTGTCGAGCGCGCGGAACAGATCACGAGCGTCAGGAACGACGTGTATACCACGTCGTGGTGGCAAATCGCGTTCAACTTCTTTTTCGGGTTCGGCGCGGTGGCGCTGCTTATAGTGTCCATGGTCATGGAAGGCACGACGTCCACCGTTTGCGCGATAGTCGGCGTGGTGCTCGTAGTGGTCGTGCTCGTGGCAAACCTCGCGTCGCGCGCGTACATGCCGACGAGCTTTTTGCAGTACACCTGCAAGGCGAACGGCAAGCGGTACTGCTTTCAGGTCCTGTCCAAAACGCGTTCTGGCTTTTCAGACGGCGAGCATAATATCGAGGTCGACCGCGGCGAAGCTGTCATGCTCCCCGAAATGAGCTACTCGCAATACCGTTACGACTTTTTCGTCGACATGGACGTGGATATGCGCATAGGCAAGGTCGATACCGAGACTTTCGTCGGCACGATCGAGCGCAACGGCAAGACCTATAAAAGCAAGATCGTATTCAAGGACGGCGCGCCGCTTTTCGGCACTATCGGCGGCGTGCGCATTAAGTACTTCGACGTGAATAGCAATAAAGAAAAATTCGTCGTGCCCGCCGCGCTAAGGCGAGCGGTCAAAGGGTTCGACGTGGTGTTCCCCAAGCTTTCGGGGCTTGTCGTAAAAGACGAAAAACAAATGAAGGACGCGAGAAAACAATAAATAAAAAAGCCCGTACCGATCAAGGCACGGGCTTTTCATTTGGATTTATTTTAGTGCAGGAATCTGCGCATTTCGTCGATGTTCTTTTGCTGGACGTAAAGGAACTTGTAACCGAGGTTTTTGATGTCGTCCGAAATATCCGAAAACTCGGCTATCTTGGAAGTGCATTCGGTCACGCCCTTGGTCGTGCCGTCGATGATCATCTTGGCGATTTCGCGGTCGGGCGTTTCTTCGTTTATCTTGACGTCGATCATGATTTCCGCCATCTTGCGTGTGATCTTACTGACCGATTTCGGTTCTTCGCCCTTTTCGTCGAGCTTGCGCGTGATTTGCATACATACGTCTGAGTAATCGAAAATATCCTTTTGCACGGCGTCGTGAAGCTCGCCCTGACCGATATTGTCGTTTACGTGTTCGAGCGTGTCCATGCCCATCTGCGCCGCCTGATGCAGCTGCTTTAAGAATTCCACTTCGCGCTCGTTCTTTTGCTGTTGTTCTTTTGTGAGATCCGTTGTGTTCATTGTTTCCTCCATATCTGCTTTAAATATTGTGCGCAGGTAACGGGGAAATAATACGGGATCGATAAAACTATCTCGGGAAGAAGATAAGAAGCGAGCCGTGCTTGACTGAAACGACGGCGGGCTTATCGGTCGTGGCGTTGGACACGCCGAGCGGGTACGCGGGATCGAGCTCGGCGTTGTCGAGCTCGTAGCTGAGGTTTTTAAGGCACACGCCGCTTGCCGCGCCGCCGTAGGCGAAAACGGACACCGTGCCGCGCGCCGTCTTGGGCAGGGCGAACTTGCCGTCGGTTATCACCGTCGATACGCTGTCGCGGTCGACGAGAAAGCCCTGCGCGTCGTAGGCGTTGAGATAGGCAAGCGTTGCGAAGTTCGCCGCGGTGTGGTCGAGCCGTCCGCCCGTGCCGCCGTAGATAACGAATTTTCGGCAGCCGCGGCGTAAGCCGAGCTTGACGGCTGCGAGCATATCGGTATCGTCCTTGTCGCGGTTGAGCTTGACCACGTGCGCGGCGGTGTTTACGGGCTGTTCGCTCGAATCGAAATCGCCGATTATTACGTTAGGTTCGATACCGAGCGAAGCTACGGCATTGTACCCGCCGTCGGCGGCGATTATAAGATCGTCCTTGCCGAACTTTTTTCGCGGCGCAAACAGCTCGCCCGCGCAGAATATTACACAAAGTTTTTCCATGCGACAAGTATATCATATTATACCGATCAAATCAAGCGTCGAAAAGCTTTGCGTTTTTTCGGCAAATCGTGTATAATGTATAAAATCAATTCCCATTTATCGAGGGATATCATGACAAACCAAACGGTCAAGAAAGTTTTGGATATCGCGCTCGGCACGGGCGCGGACTTTGCCGAACTGTACGTTCAGGACAAGACGACGAACGTTGTCGAGCTCAACTATAAGCGCGTGGACAACGTGTCGTCGCGGCTCATCTACGGTGCGGGGCTGAGGCTGATGCGCGGAGTGAGCCAGGTTTACGGCTACACCTCCGACCTAACCGAGCAGTCGCTTATCGAGCTTGCAAAAAAGCTTTCGGCGTCGTTCGACGGCGAGCGCGTGCTTTCCGTGGGCGAGTTCAAGCGCGTGAAAAACCCCGACCGTCACGCGCCGAAAAAGGAGCACTCTTCGCTCACTACCCAACAAAAGATAGACTATCTTAAAGCGGGCGAAGCGGTTATCTACGCGACCTCGCCGCTCATCGTCAACGCGCAGTGCGTTATGGCGGAGGACGACGAGAACGTTTCTATCTACTCGGTGACGAAAGAGCATTGCCGCGTCGTTACCGACCGCAGGGTGCGCAGTCGCGTTCGCGCGCACGCCGTCGCGAGCGAGAACGGCGCGTTTGAGAGCGGTTCGTTCACGCCCGGGCTCAGCAAGGGCGCGGAGTTCTACGACGAGATCGATTATATCGCGGGGTGCAAGCAGGCCGCCGCCGACGCGGTCGCGCTTCTTAAAGCGCCCGAATGCCCGTCGGGGAATATGCCCGTCGTCATAGGCAACAAGTTCGGCGGTGTGCTTTTCCACGAGGCGTGCGGACACCCGTTAGAGGGCACGGCGATCTCGCACGGTTCGTCGCCGTTCGCGGGCAAGCTCGGCACGATGGTTGCCAGCCCGCTCGTCACCGCTATCGACGACGGCACGATCGCGAACGGCTGGGGCAGCGAGAACTTCGACGACGAGGGCGAGCCGTCCACGCGTAACGTTCTTATCGAGAAAGGCGTGCTCAAATCGTACATGGTCGACACCTTCGACGGGCGGAGGCTGGGCATGAAATCGACGGGCGCGTGCCGCCGCGAGTCGTACAAGTATATGCCGACTACGCGCATGACCAATACTTATATTGCGGCGGGCGAGAGCTCGCCCGAGGATATTATTAAGGCGACTAAGTTCGGGCTGTACTGCGAGTCGTTCGGCGGCGGCTCGGTCAACCCCGTCACCGACAAGTTCAACTTCACTTCGTCCAAGACCTACGTCATTAAGGACGGCAAGCTCGATCACCTCGTAAAAGCGGCGTGCCTGGTCGGCTACGGCTATGCAGTCCTGCCGCGTATCGACATGGTGGGAAGCGACGAAGAGCTCGCGGCGGGTATGTGCGGCGCGGCTTCGGGCTCGGTGCCCGCGGCGGTCGGTCAGCCGACGTTGCGCGTGTCGGAGATGACCGTCGGCGGCAAGGGCGAAAGCGTTAATTAGGAATTACGGGTGAATATTATGTTGAATATAGATAAACTTTTCAAAGCCGCGGAAAAAGCGGGGATAGATATTTTCGAAGCGCGGATATCGACGACGAGCAAGCTGTCGCTGTCCACATTCAATACCGAGCGCGAGAGCTTTACGGTAGCCGACGACTGCGTGCTTAAAGTGCGCGGAACAGTCGGCGGAAAGAGCGGGGTTTTCACTTCCGACCGCGTCGACGACGAGGTTATAGATACTGCGATAGCAGCGCTCAAAGACGCCGCCGCTTACGGCAATCCGCTCGATGAGGAGTTCTTCGTCAAGGGCGGGGCGTACGAATATGAACAGGTAAACACCTATAATGATAAACTCGCTAAGGTCGAAGCGGGCGAGTATATTTCGCTTGCGAAACGCATTGCGCAAAAAGCGCTCGACAGCGATAAGCACGTAGAGAACGTGAGCGTAGAGATCGAATACGAGTGCGAAACCGAAAAGCTGTATAACAGTCGCGGACTGCGGCTCGAACGCTCGCAAAACTACGCGATGATTTACGCGAGCGCGAAGGCAGCGAACGTGAACGAAGTGCAGAGCGGTTCGCACTACGCAATACTTTCTTCACTCGACGGGTTCGATGAAAATAAGTTCGCCGCTACGCTCGTAGCTAACGCCGTGGAAGCGCTCGGCGGCGGCTCTATCGAAACGGGCAAGTATACCGTGGTCTACACGCCCGAGTGTGCGGCGGTCTTGCTCAAAACCATGTGCGACGGGTTTTCGGCATTCAACGTTGAACAGCACGTGTCGCTGTTAGAGGGTAAGATAGGAACCAAAGCGTTCGCCGAGAACTTCTCGCTGTCGCAAACGCCGATAGGATCCGACGTGTTCTGTTCACCCTTCGACGCCGAGGGCGTGCCGCAGCAAAACCGCGTGCTTGTGGATAAGGGCGTGCCGACGGGGTACGTTTACGACCTCGCGACAGCTAAGCGCGCGGGCGTTAAGTCGACGGGTAACGGCAGGCTTGTGGGCGGCAACGTTCGCCCTGCGGTGGGGTTCGTCACCGTGCACGCGGGTACGCTCGACCTTGACGGACTGTTCAAGGCTGTGGGCGACGGCGTGTATATAACCGATCTCGGCGGCGTGTCGACGGGTATCGACGGGCGGTCGGGCAACTACTCGTTGCAGGCGAACGGGTTCATTATCAAGAACGGAAAAAAGGCTGTGCCCGTGTCGCTTATGACGGTTGCCGGAAATATTGTCACCGATTTTAAGAACCTTATGGCGGTCGCTAACGACAGCACGCTCACGTATTACGGCGTTAAAACCCCGTCGGTGGCTATACGTGGATTATCTATATCAGGTGTTAAAGATAATTAGGGAATAAGGTTATTATGAAAGTCTTTGCAATGATAACGAACGGAACGGAGGAGGTCGAGTGCCTTGCCGTTGTGGATATTCTTCGGCGCGCGGGGATAGATACCGTGCTCGTCGGCGTTGGCGGTAAAACGGTAGTCAGCTCGCACGGCGTGACGGTGACCGCGGACGTAGAGATAGACGACGTCGATTTTTTAGACGCCGACGTTATTTTTGTGCCGGGCGGTATGCCTGGAACGAAAAACCTCGCGGCGTGCGGCAAGCTTATAGACGCGCTTAAAATTCAGGATAAAGCGAACAAGCGCATTGCGGCGGTGTGTGCCGCGCCGTCGCTCGTTCTCGGCGCGAACGGGTTTCTTAAAGGTAAAAAAGCGATTTGCTTCCCCGGTATGGAAGACAATATGCTCGACGCGACGGTCGTTACGGGCGCGCGCGTAGTCACCGACGGGAATATCACGACTGCGCGCGGTCTTGGCTGTTCTATCGAGCTCGGGCTCGAACTTGTTAGGCTCTTGCTCGGCGAGGACAAGGCGGCGGAGATAAAAGGGAAGATACAATTCTAATTAGGAATTAGTAATTAGAAATTAGGAATTGGTTGGTGGTACGGCTTAACCACTATGCGCGGGTTCCGCTAGATCCCTCCGCTACGGTCGGGATGATGGAATTGTAGCTTTACTTGTTGTAACGATATTTTCGAAAAGCAAATTCAACCTACCATCATACCGAGCGAAGTCGAGGTATCTAGGCGAACTGCCGCAAGGTTGTAAACATAAACGAACGTGCGCTAAATTCTTTATCACCGCGAAGCGGTCAGTCATTCATAATTCACAATTCCTAATTATCCCTATATTCCTTCAATATCGTACAAAAAAAACCATATAAAATATGGTATACAAAAACCGTATGAGCAAAAGCAAAACAAAAATAAGCCCGCTCGTATGGTTATCGGCGGCGGTCGTGCTCGTCGTGTGCTGCGGCGGAAAGCTTTACGGTTTGATCCCGTTCGGCGCGGCGGCGTTTTGCGCGCTGTCGTGCGAGGTATTCATTGGGCTTGTCGCGCCGCTGTATTTGCTGTGCGCGTTTTTATTCACGTTCGAGGTGTGGCGGCTGTACACTGCGGGCGCGGTCATTTTCGTAATGGCGGTGCGGTGGTTCTTGGCGCTCAAAATTCCGCGCTTCGGTAAGCCCGTATCTAAATATTTGTTCTCGGCGTTTGCCGTAGTGCTCGACGCGGTGCTTAGCGGACTGTTCATGCCGACAGCCGACGCGGCGTTATCGGGGGTCGTCGGGCTGTTGTTCTTGTATTTCGCGTTCCGCGCCGCCGTCGTGGTCAAGCTCAAATTCGGGCGCAAATGCGGCGTGACCGAAGCCGCGGCAATGTTCGTTATTTCTATCGTGGCGGGGCTGTGCTTTGCTCGCGCTTTCGTTTCGCAGTTTTTGATCGGGCTCGCGCCCGCGTTCTTCCTACTGCTAATGCTCGGCGTGAGCGGAAGCCTGCCCGCGCTCGTTTGCGGTAGCGGGGTGGCGGTGGGGCTCGGACTCGCGTTCTCGCCGACGCTCGGGCTGTCCATGCTTCCGCTGTTGCTCGCGATCGTGGCGTTCGGCAGTCTGCCGCGCATCGTAACCTCGATCACCGCGATCGGCGTGTATGCGGCGACCGCCGTTCTTCTCGGCGTCGATCCCGTCGCTATGGGTTGGAACTGCCTCATGCTCGCGGCGGGCGGGTTTCTATTCTGCATACTGCCGCGGCTCGCCGTTCAAAAGGTGCGGAGCTATTTCGATTTCGACGGGTCGGCGCGGCTCGCCGTTAGGCACTACATAAACCGCTCCAAGGCGGACGCGGGCAACCGTATGCTCGCCGTCGCTTCGGTGTTCGACGAAACGGCGCGGCTCATGAACGCGGTGGGCGACGCCACGCCCGACTACGTGGCTATCGGCATGACGCTCGCCGATAAGGTTTGCCCGTACTGTCCCGCGCGTAGCGCGTGCGACAGGGTGACGGCGGACCAAGCGTTCGCCCTGCTCGCCGAGCGCGCACACCGCGGCAAGGCGATAATATCCGACCTTCCCGAGTTCTTTACGAGTTCGTGCGCCATGTGCCCCGACGTTATAAGCGCGTCCGCGAGCATAACCGACGCGGCGCGGGCGCGTGCGCGCGAAAGAGAGAGCGAGGACAAAGCCAAGGTGATCGTCACCGAGCGGCTGAAAGCCATAAAGGACGTGCTCGAAGAACTGGGCAAGAGCCAAGCCCAGCCCGTCGGGTTCGACGGCACGACCGAGCGGCGTATCGTGAACGAGCTCAACAACAACGGCGTGGAGTGCGCCGAGGTGTTCTGTTCGAGCACGGGCGGCGTGACGGCTGTCGTCAGAACGCAGTCGGCGGCGCGCGAGAGCATACGCAAGGCGGTAAGCGTTTGCATGAAGCGTAACTACGAGGTGAGCGCGCTCGAAAAAACACAGGCGGCGGGGTGGAGCGTTGCAATGCTCAAACGCAAGCCGAGCTACGAAGCGGTGTACGCGCGGGCGGGCTTGGGCAAGGACGGGATCTCGGGCGACAGCTATACGTTTGAAAGAATAGGCGACAGGTTTTTGACCGCGCTGTGCGACGGCATGGGCAGCGGCGTTCGCGCGAGCGAGAGCAGCAGCGCCGCCGTCGAGCTTATAGAATGCTTCTACCGCGCGGGGTTTGACAGTCAGTCGGTGCTGACGGGCGTGAACAGGTTTTTGAAGCTACCTACTACCGAGAACTATTCGGCGTCCGACGTAGCCGTGTTTGACCTCGACAACGCGTCGGTCGATATAATAAAGATAGGCGCGCCGCCGTGCTATATCAAAACGGCTGACACCGTGCTTAGGATAGAGGGGAGCGCACTGCCTATCGGCGTGCTCGACGAAATGCGCCCCGTCGTCACGACCAAACGCCTGTACCCCGGGCAAATGCTGATACTCGTTACCGACGGCGTGAGCGATTGCTTCGAGGGCGACGAGCTGCCCGAGTTCATAAACGGGCTGTCTGCGTTCAATCCCGAAACGGCGGTGAACGCGCTCATTAACCGCGCGTTGGAGCTTTCGGGCGGCGTGCCCCGTGACGATATGACCGCCGTCGCAGTCCGCCTTTTCGACGCACCCAAAAAGAAAATAAAGATCAAGAGCGAGAAAATAACTGTCAAAAAACAAAAATAAAAAATCGGCTGTGCCATGCGATAGGGTACAGCCGATTTTTTGTTAAACGTGATTAATTGATAAGTTCGTCAATATTGATTTCAAATATTTCACCCAACTTGCGAAGCATACAAATATTAGGCTCGGTTCGACCTTGTTCCCAATTTGCATAGCAACTCTCTACTACGTTGAGCTTGTCCGCGACTTGTTTTTGAGTAAGTCCGGATGATTTTCGCGTGTCTTTTAGGTTTTTACAAAAAATATTATCCATGAAAAAATTTTACAAGAAACTAGATAAAATGTCTTGACACTAGATAAAATGTCTAGTATAATATAATCTATTAGAGAAATATGCTGTGCATACTTCAAATATGAAGGCATTATAGTAAAAATACACGTTGACTATAAGCCCAAAAGGAGAAATAATGAAGAAGAAGCTTTTACTCACTTTAACGCTTGTCGTTTGTGTGCTTTGCTGTGCCCTCGGTCTTATCTGCTGCGGAAACGGCGGCGATGACGGCGGGGACGGAAAGAACGAAGTCACGTCCATTCATTGCAGTTACGATCAACTGTATTTCGGTTCGAACGGATACGACTATTCTCCGGTGCGATTGACGGTAGAAACCGATACCTTGGAGACGTTATTGGATGCCGATATAAATTGGTGGTCGGATAACCCCGAGGTCGCAACCGTAGACAAAACCGGTTTGGTGACGCCTGTCGCAAGCGGGAATACCGTTATCCACGCCGAATATATGAAAATGGAAGCGACCTGCAACGTCAGCGTGAATGACAAATACGACCCGAACGAAAAACCGGGCACCGGCGAAGACCCGATTGCGCCCGAAGTGTTGAATGTTTATACGTTCTATGATTTGATTGGCGAAGGAAGCTCTTATTACAATCACGATATGGCTATGCGAGGCAATCTCGGCTCTACCATAACGCTCTACAATAACAATACCTTTTATTATAAGTTCGGCGATAACTATATGAAAGGCTCGTACAGTAAAAGCGACGACACTATTACCATTACCGTCGAGGAAAACGACGTTTCGGAGAGTTCCAACGGCAGCTCTATGGATTACACCGTAGATGGCGACAAACTCATACAGTCGACGCCCTCTATGGGATTCCAACCTGTGTATATCCTGCGTGGCGACGGACCGGCTGACAGCTTGGGACAGCTTGCGGGTAAGAACTACGTGTTTTCCACTTTCAGAAGCAACGCGTTTGATCAGTCGCTTGCCGTTGCCGTCAGGAACGGATACAATGGCGCAACTGCTTCGTTCGCCGCCGACGGCACGTACAGCATTACGGTCACGAACGAGGGCGGCGTTATTCGGCAGTCGGGCGAGTATTACTGCACCGTCGACGGTAAGGGATATATGACCGTTGAGGAGACGGTAGGTCCGCAGTACGAAATGTTGCAGAGCGCTGGCGCGTACTCTATCGTCGTATCGAACGGCACGCTCACTATGTCGTTCGGTGAATACGATGTTTTCGAGTACGTACTCGCAGAGTAAGTTAAAATAATATAATCGAAAAAACAAGCGATTGCACAGAACGAGTGCAGTCGCTTTTTGTTTGCGTGTTGCGAATTATCACGCTACCGTGCAATCATTTGACATTTTCGGCGAAATGTAATAAACTTTATTCATAAGTAAATTTTTAATCAGGTCGCATAAACTTTATGGATAAAGAGAAAATTCGCAACGTTGCGATAATAGCGCACGTCGATCACGGCAAGACCTCGCTCGTCAACGAGCTTTTAAAGCAGGGCAACGTTTTCCGTGACAATCAAACGGTCGCCGACCGCGTAATGGACAGTAACGCACTCGAACGCGAGCGCGGCATTACCATACTTTCCAAAAACGCGTCGTGTATGTATGACGGGTTCAAGATAAACATTGTCGACACCCCAGGGCACGCGGACTTCGGCGGCGAGGTCGAGCGCGTTCTTAAAATGGTTGACGGCGCACTTCTCGTCGTCGACGCGTTCGAAGGTCCCATGCCGCAAACGCGGTTCGTTCTCGAACGCGCACTCGCGCTCGGCTTGAAGATAATAGTCGTCGTCAACAAGACGGACAGACCCGACGCGCGGCTTAAAGAGGTCGTCGACGAGATACTCGAACTTTTCCTCGACCTCGACGCGAGCGAGGAACAGCTTAACAGCCCGTTCGTGTTCGCTTCGGCGCGCGAGGGCGTTGCGTCCAAGACCATTACCGAGCGCGGCAGGAATATGCAGCCGTTGTTCCAAACGATTATCGAGCATATCTCCGCGCCGTCGGGCGAGGTCGACACGCCGTTCAAAATGCTCGTGTCGTCCGCCGAGCACAACGATTACGTCGGTAAGCTCGCCGTAGGCAAGATTGGGAGCGGCTCGGTCGCCGTCGGCAATCAGGTGGTTCTCACCAACTATCACGAAGCGGATAAGGCGGTCAAGAGCAAGGTCGTCAGCATCTTCACGTACGAGGGGCTTAAACGCGTTCCCGTCGAGAGCGCGACCGTCGGCGATATAGTTTGCATTTCTGGTATCGAGGGCGTAATGATAGGCGACACGCTGTGCGCCGAGAGCGACACCACGCCCATCGAGTTTGTAAAGATAGCCGAGCCAAGCGTGGAAATGACTTTCATGGTCAACGATTCGCCGCTCGCGGGCAAGGAAGGTAAGTACGTTACAAGCAGGCATTTGCGCGACAGGCTTTACAAGGAAGCGGTCAAGGACTTGTCTTTAAGAGTCAGCGACGGCTCGACCGCCGACAGCTTCGTCGTTTGCGGCAGGGGCGAAATGCACTTGTCCATACTTATAGAAACCATGCGCCGCGCGGGCTACGAGTTTGCGGTCAGTATGCCCAAGGTGCTTATTAAAATGATAGACGGCGTTAAGTGCGAGCCTATCGATCGCGTGTTTATCGACGTGCCCGAAGCGTGCGTCGGCACGGTCATGAACAAAATGGGCACGCGCAAGGGCGAGCTTATCGACATGACGCCGCACGGCAGTCGCATAAAAATGAACTTCAAGGTCCCCGCGCGCGGACTGTTCGGCTATCAGAGCGAGCTACTCACCGACACCAAGGGCGAGGGCATTATGTCGAGCGTGTTCGACGGTTACGAGCCGTACAAGGGCGAGATTACCCGCCGCGACTTCGGCTCGCTCATCGCGCACGAGGACGGCGATTCGATAGTCTACGGACTTTTCAACGCGCAGGAGCGCGGAACGTTGTTTATCGGCGCGGGCGTGCCGGTGTATGCGGGCATGGTCGTAGGGCTCAACCCCAGAGGCGACGATATAGTCGTCAACGTTTGCAAGCGCAAGCACTTGACTAATACCAGAAGCAGTAGCAGTGATGAGGCGTTAAGACTTATCACGCCCATGCGCATGACGCTCGAAGACTGTATCGAGTTCTTGGCGGACGACGAGATTTTGGAGGTCACGCCCAAGTCGTTGCGCATAAGAAAGCGTATTCTCGACCCGACCGTGCGTATGAGAGAGCGGGCGAAAATGTTAGGGCTGGGCAAGCACGCAAATGAATAATGCGTAATGCGTAATTCGTAATGCGTAATTGCGGACTCGCTTCGCTCGTGATTAAGAATGCCCGACGGCAGCCGCCGTGGCGGCTGCCACCTTCACCATTTTGGGAAGGCTGATAATAAGGATAATTGATAATCACACAAAATCACCAAACATAAAGTTTTCTTCGCTTCCTTCTTGTTCACAAGAAGGAAGAAAACAAAAGGAGTAAAAAGTATGGCACAGCAAACGGTTTTAGTCGTCGATTTCGGCGGGCAGTACAACCAATTGATAGCGCGCAGAGTGCGCGAAGCGAACGTATACTGCGAGCTGATCTCGTATCAAAAAATCAAAGAAAAGATCGCCGAAACCAATCCTATCGGCTTGGTATTCACGGGCGGCCCTGCGTACTTCAATGATGCGGACGCGCCGCATATCGACGCGGACGTGCTGTCAATGGGCATTCCCATTCTCGGCATCTGCTACGGCTGTCAGCTCATAGCGGGCACTCTCGACGGTGCGGTCGGGAACGGTCCTCGCGAGTACGGCAGGCGCACGCTCGAAATCAAGACCAAAAAGTCCAAGCTGTTCGCGGGCGTTAAAGCCAAGTCCAATTGCTGGATGAGCCATACCGTGTACGTGGAAAAACTCCCTACGGGCTTCACCACTTCGGCAACGACCGAGACCTGTCCCGTCGCCGCCATGGAGGACGAGAAGCGCAAGCTGTACGGCGTTCAGTTCCACCCCGAAGTCATGCACACCGACGAAGGCTTCAAAATGCTCAAAAACTTCCTGTACGGCGTTTGCGGCGCGACGGGCGAGTGGACCATGTCCGGCTACGTCGAGCGCACGGTCGCCGAGCTCAAAGCAAAGATAGGCGACAAAAAAGTGCTGTGCGCGCTGTCGGGCGGCGTCGACTCGGCGGTCGCGGCAACGCTCATACATAGGGCGTGCCCCAACCTCGTCTGTATCTTCGTCGACCACGGTCTGCTCAGGAAAGGCGAGGCGGAAGAAGTCGTTCGCGTGTTCCGCGACGAGCAAAGAATGAACCTTATAGCCGTCGACGCGAGCGAGCGGTTCATGACCAAGCTCGCGGGCGTGACCGAGCCCGAACGCAAGCGCAAGATCATCGGCGAGGAGTTCATCCGCGTGTTCGAGGACGAAGCGAAGAAGGTCGGCACGGTCGACTATCTCGTTCAGGGCACGATCTATCCCGACGTTATCGAGAGCGGACTCAACCACTCGGCAAAGATCAAGAGCCACCACAACGTAGGCGGGCTTCCCGACGTGGTCGATTTTAAGGAACTCGTCGAACCGCTTCGGCTGTTGTTTAAGGACGAGGTGCGGCGGCTCGGTTTCGAGCTGGGCTTGCCCGAAGAAATCGTCATGCGCCAGCCATTCCCCGGTCCGGGTCTTGCGATACGCGTTATCGGCGATATCACCGAAGAAAAGCTCGCGATCCTGCGCGAAGCCGATTATATCCTGCGCGACGAGATCGCCAAAGCCAAGCTCGACCGCGAGATCTGGCAGTATTTTGCGGCGCTCACCAATATCCGCACGGTCGGCGTTATGGGCGACGAGCGCACCTACGACTACACCGTTATCATCCGCGCGGTGACGAGCGTGGACGGCATGACCGCCGACTGGGCGCGCATCCCGTTCGAGGTACTCCAAAACATCTCCGACCGTATCGTGAACGAGGTCAAGCACGTAAACCGCGTAGCTTACGATATAACGAGCAAACCCCCCGCAACGATCGAATTAGAATAATTTATTAAACAACAAAAGGATTTGACGATTTCCGTCGTTCCCATAGGGAATTTTACCACAAAACAGAATATGAGTATAGCGCACTATACCTTGCAGACAAGACAGGTGCGCCTAATTATTTTACTTTATAAATTGTTTGTTGTATAATAGCGTAATGATAAACAGTAGTTTAGCGGCGGAACAATATGGAAACAGAAGTTGAAATAAATGCCAAATATAAAAAACTAAATTCAAATATATTAAAAATCATAGCTATAATCGCAATGACAGCAGACCATTTGGCTTGGGCTATTTGGCAAGGATTTTCCACTAATCCTGTTGCTTTGGTTATGCATATTTTGGGGCGTTTGACTTGTCCGATAATGTGTTATTTCATTGCGGAAGGCTATCATTATACTAAAAATCTGAAAAAGTATATCGGGCGAATGTTTTTATTTGCTGTGATATCACATTTTCCATATGTGTTCTGTTCATTCAACTATATTGACCCGCTGTCGTTTGTTCCGTTTGCTCACGGTTCGCCTTTCAATCAAACAGGCGTTTTATGGGCTTTCGCTTGGGGATTGGTTTTAATTCGCGTTCACGATTCCAAATTAAAATTCCCTGTAAAAATTTTGCTTAATATTCTTATTCTTGCAGTATCTTTCCCCGCAGATTGGAGTTGTATTGCACCGATGATAATTTTGTCGTTTTGGGCAAACAGAGGTAAATTCACAAAACAAATGCTGTGGATGATGTTTTGGGTTTTCATATACGGCATAGTATACTTTTTTGCCATTGATATGATTTACGGCATTTTACAACTTGCCGTCTGTCTTTCTATACCGATATTATTGCTCTATAACGGTCAACGCGGAAAAAATCCTGCGATTAACAAAGTTTTAAAATGGGCTTTTTACATATATTATCCGTTGCATTTGACTGTAATAGGAATATTGTTATATTTCGGCGTTTTTCCTATTTTTTGATTTTAGTTCTGAATTATATAAATTTCCATTTATCACGCAATTATAAAAAGCGAAGAATTTTAAAACCCTTCGCTTTTTTATAATCCCTACGGGAAGCGCGCTTTTGTCAAGTCTTTTTCTTTTGCTTGAAATATTTTTATGGGTATGGTATAATAAACCAAATCGTAATTGGAGCTATTTATGAACAAAGAAAAGCTAAGCGCATTCCCGATCGGGGAAAAGAACGACGCGTACGCGAAATACTTTATCGGGCAGAGCTATTTGAATATGCTGTCCACCGAGCAGGTCGTGATAGGCAACGTTACTTTCGAGCCGCGCTGCCGTAATAATTGGCATATCCATCACGCGGATAAGGGCGGCGGGCAAATATTGCTCGTCACCGCGGGCAAGGGCTGGTACTGCGAGGAAGGCAAAGCGCCGCGCGCGTTAAAGGCGGGCGATATAGTCAATATCCCCGCCAACGTCAAGCATTGGCACGGCGCGGCAAAGGACAGCGTTTTCCAGCATCTTGCAATAGAAGTTCCCGCCGAGAACGGCAGTACCGAGTGGTGCGAGCCCGTTCCCGACGAAGAATACAATAGATTGGAGGATTAATATGTTTAAAGAAGTAAAGAAAAATTTCGGGTTCGGGTGTATGCGTTTGCCCATGAAGGGCGACGACGTGGACTACGCCGAGTTCAATAAGATGATCGATACGTTTATCGAAAACGGATTTAACTACTTCGACACCGCGCACGGGTATCTTTCGGGCAAGAGCGAAACCGCGATAAGGGATTGCCTTGTGGCACGTTACCCGCGCGATAAATATATCCTCACGAACAAGCTGACGCAGCCTTATTTCAATAAGGAAGCGGAAGTTTGTCCGTTCTTCGAGAGTCAGCTTAAAATCTGCGGTGTTGAGTATTTCGATTTCTACCTTATGCACGCGCAGAGCAAGGAAATTTTTTCACATTTCAAAAAGTGCCGCGCGTACGAACAGGCGCTCGAATTTAAAGCGGAAGGCAAGATAAAGCACTTCGGCATTTCCTTCCACGACACGGCGGACGTGCTCGACATGATTCTTACCGAGTACCCGCAGGTAGAGGTCGTGCAGATACAGCTTAACTACGTCGACTACGACGACCCCGCCGTGCAGTCGTGCAAGTGCTTGGAGGTTTGCAACAAACACGGCAAGCCCGTTATCGTAATGGAGCCCGTTAAGGGCGGCAATCTCGTCAACCTGCCCGACGCCGCGAAAAAGCATTTCGCTTCGCTCGGCAGCGCGAGCACGGCAAGCTATGCGATACGCTTTGCGGCGGGCTGCGAGGGCGTGTTCATGACGCTTTCGGGCATGAGCGATCTGAAACAAATGAACGATAATATTTCGTTCATGAAGGACTATAAGCCGCTCGACGAAAAGGAAATGCAAGCCGTTAAAAACGTGTGCGCGGTGTTTAAGGGCATGAACCTTATAGCCTGTACCGCTTGCCGCTACTGCATGGACGGCTGTCCGCAAAAGATATCCATTCCCGACCTGTTCGCGTGCCTGAATACCAAAAACACGTACCGCGACTGGAACGCCGATTACTATTACAACGAGGTACATACCAAAACGGGCGGCAAGGCTTCGGCGTGCATTGCGTGCGGCAAGTGCGAAAAAGCCTGCCCGCAGCATTTGCCTATTCGCGAGCTACTCAAATCTGTCGCTAAGGAATTCGAGAAGTAATGGATTACAGAATACTTCCGCACGGCGACGAGGAAATAAGCGCGCTTGGTTTAGGCATGGGCGGAATACAAAACTGCCCACCCAAGGAAATAGAAGCCGTAATTGACAAAGCGATAAAAAACGGCATAAACTTTTTCGATCTTTGCGCGGGCGGAAAGAGCGTATACGAGCCGTTCGGCAGGGCGATAAAAGGGCGGCGGAGCGAGGTGCTGTTTCAGCTCCACTTCGGCGCGGTGTATAAAGAAAACGGCGAGTACGGCTGGTCGCGTGATTTGAAGCTAATAAAGGACACGTTCGAGTGGGAGATGAAAGCGCTCGGCACCGATTACGTCGATTTCGGGTTTTTGCATTGCGTGGACGAGGACAGCGATTTAGAGGATATTATAGGTAACGGTATTCTCGACTACGTCAAGGGCTTGATGGAAAAGGGAATAGTCAGGCATATCGGGTTTTCTTCGCACACGCCGAGCGTGGCGCATAAGCTGCTTGACATGGGGATCGCCGACATGATGATGTTCTCGATAAACCCCGCTTACGATTTGGAGTTTAACGACGATTACGGCATAGGCACTGCCAAGGAGCGCGCCGAGCTGTTTAAGCGGTGCGAAAAGGAAGGCGTGGGAATTTCGGTCATGAAGCCCTTTCACGGCGGTCAGCTTTTAGCCGCTAACACTTCGCCGTTTAAAAAGGCGCTTACCAAAAACCAATGTATTCAGTACTGTCTGGACCGTCCCGCCGTACTCACCGTCGTGCCCGGCGTGAGAAGCCTTAAAGATCTGGACGAGCTTTTGGAATACGATACGGCAAGCAAAGAGGAGTGCGACTATTCGGTAATAGGCGAGTTCACGCCCGAGTCGGCAGTCGGCAACTGCGTATACTGTAACCATTGTCAGCCCTGCCCCGCGGGGATAGATATAGGTATCGTCAATAAGTATTACGACCTTTCGCTCGCGGGCGACAAGATGGCGGCAAATCATTACGACAAGCTCGCAATAAAAGCGGACGCTTGCTTAAAGTGCGGGCACTGCGACAAGCGCTGTCCGTTCAAGGTGCAACAGCAAAGTAAAATGAAAACTATCGCCGAGTATTTCGGCAAAGGAGTATAACTATGATAGATAACGTATTGGTAAGGAAAAACCTGTCCTTTAAATTAAGGATAACGGTCAAAGGTCTTATATCCGTCGGGATAGTCGCGCTTGCCGTGCTTTTGCCGCAGCTTGTGCATCTTGCAATGGGTCAGGCGGGCGGCGTGCAATGGCTGCCTATGTATTTGCCCGTGCTTCTCGGCGGCTGTATTCTCGGCTGGGCTTGGGGCTTAGGAATAGGCGTAGCTTCGCCCGTAGTCAGCTTTTTGATAACGCTTGCGTTCGGCGATCCTATGCCGGCGGCGGCTAGGCTTCCGTTCATGATAGTCGAGCTTGCGGTATTCGCCGCGGTATCGGGCTTGTTTACCAAAAAGATCGCCGCAAACGGTTGGCTTGCTTTCCCCGCAGTGCTCTTGGCGCAGGTCGCGGGCAGAACGACGTTTATGCTGCTCGTACTCATATTCCAATCGGTAACGCCGTTTACGCCCGCCGCTATCTGGGCGCAGATTCAGACCGGACTTTTGGGTATGGTGTTGCAAGCTGTAATCGTTCCGTTTGCCGTAATGGGTTTGAAACTTTTATTGGATAGAAACAAAAATGACTGATTTACAAATCGCAAAGAATAATCTTCCCGGGCATACGATTTGCCTTTGCAAGGACGGCGAGTGCCTGTTCAGCGACAGTCGCGGCATTGCGCCCATGATGAATTTCATCGCGGAGGGCAAAGATTTGTCGGGGTATTCGGTTGCCGATACGGTGGTCGGCAAGGCGGCGGCGTTACTCTTCGTTAAGTGCGGAATTAAAAACGTTTTCGCAAAAACGCTGTCGGAGCACGGCAAACGGATTTTGGAGCTTTTCGGTATCGACTGCGAGTACGAGGTTTTGACCGAAAAGATAATCAACCGCGCGGGTACCGATATTTGCCCGATGGAAAAGACGGTTATCGAAACCGACGACCCCGAACAAGGGTATTTGCTTTTAAAAGAGAAATTAAAAACCATGACAGAGAAAAACCGACTTTAAGGTCGGTTTTTTGTTGAAAAGTTAAAGCGAATATGTTAGAATGTATACATGAAGCAAAAGGAACTTAAAGCACGGGTATTCCCAAGGATATGGGCTAAGACGGTCGTCGGCGACAAGATTACGCGCAGCTATATGTACGAGCTGGGCGAGCCGTTCGACGAGGAGCATTTATTCAATTATATATGCGACATTACTCACGCGCTCGATATTCCCACGCCGTTACTTCTCAAAAGTCATATCTATAATTTCGTGCATTTCAATATAGCTAAGTTCGTCAAAACCGAGTTCGTCGACGAGGTCGATTTCGACAGCTTTACTATCGAGAACACTTCGGGCACGATTTCGCCGCTCCCGCGTTACTTTAATGAGAATGGCTGATAGAGTGCGATCCGCGCGGCTTGCGCACCCTTGAACGCCCTGTAAAGCTTTACGTAATAATTAAATTATCATTAAAATTCGATTAAATCTATTGCCAAAACAAGAGAAATTGCGTATACTATATATGCTCTAAAAAGCTTATAAAATACATAAAAGGAGAATATCAATGAAGAAATTTCTACTCATGCTCATGTCGGTGCTTATGGCGCTTTTCATGTGCTTCTCGTTCGTCGCTTGTAATAACGACAACGATGACGGAGGCGAGGGTGACAACGGTATCGGCGGTGAGGACAAGGCCGAAGAAGTCACCAAGAATATAACCAATGCGTTCAATAACCTTTACACCGTCAACGGCTACACGGGCGAGATCAAGATCGACGCCACCGTAAGAACGGACGAACAGGCGCACGAATCGATGGAGCTTTCGGTCGAAAAGCGCGGCGATAAGATAAAGGTCACTTTACCCAAGTTCGAAGCGGATAAGGAAATCACCCCGTCGAACGGCATAGTTACGAGCGACGCACAAGCGGTCGAAGCGAAAACGCAAACCTATATACTTGATATCAAGACGGGCTATGCGTATGCGGAAACGAACGACGGCTACGGACTTATGCAAGCCATTCCCGCTAACACGTTCGACTACGCGCTTGCCGTTATCAAGGCGAATTTCGCGGGCGACAACGGGTTCAAGTTCGCAGGTGATTACAACGAAGATACCAAGACGGCGACCGATACTCTCGATCTTGCTTCGTACGCCAATAAATTTATTCAGCCCGTTTACGATACGTACAAGACCGGCACGTTGCTCGATCTTATCGATAAGTATCTCGACAGCTTTATGGGTACCGATTTCGACGGCGTCGCCGAGAAGTTCGTCGGCTACGTAACGGTATCCAACGAGATGTCGGCCAAGACGCTTATCGACTTCATCAACGAAACGTACAACTACGATTTAAACGAGGTGTTCGAAAATCTCGGATACACCAAGGATGAGCTCGAAAGTCTTAAAAGCCGCACCGTCGGCGAGATCGCCGCAGGCGTTTGCGACTACGTAGACGAAGCGCTCGCTTCGCTCGGCGGCACTATGACGCTCGACGGCGAAACCGAGGGCGACGGCGAAGAAATCGGCTCTGCCGAGGGCGGCGGTATGGAGCAGATCATAATGGGGCTTGTACAAGCCGCGTTCTTTGACGAAATCGACGCTAAGTGGTATGCCGAAACGCCCAACGCGCTCGGTCAAAAAGTGATCGACGTTGAGAAGCTTCAACCCGCGTTGAGCGAGAAAGTAGCGCTTGTTAAGGCCACGCTCGGCACATTCAAGGCGAACATGATCGTAGACATGATCGCAAGCCAAAACGCTTACGTCGATTACATGGTCAAGAACGAGATTTTGGTAAACGAGCTTAAATTCGATTACTCGATCACGTTCGACGAAGATAACAATATCCAAAAGATCGAACTCAATGCTATCTTCTCTCACAGCTTGGACGAGAGCAAGGTCGACAAAAACACCCCCGACGTATTCGCCAATAACGGCTACGGCTACAAGGTCACGGCGACCTTCGCCAACTATACCGATACTGCGAGCGACTTTGATATTACGCTCGGCAAGGGCGCGTACGACGATGCAACCGCAATAGTTTACGATCTTGAAAAGGACGCGGTGGTTTATATCGAGAACAACTTGGAAACGCTTCCCGCTACGCCTATAACCGCTTATCTTGTAGGCTTTGACGGTATGCCTATTAAAGAGCTCACCGTTGCGGCGGGCGACGTGATAGTAAACAGCGAGAAGAATACCGTTACCGTTAAGGCTTCGTTTATGAAGGCGGCGTTCGAGGACGAGAAGGCGGAAGTCGGCTCGTCGATCGTCATCGGCATAGGCGAGGAACAGGGGATGATTCTCGTTAGTATCATCAACCTTCCCACCGATCAGGACGGCATTATCGAGTACGTTCAAATGATGTACGAGGTGATAGGAAATATGGGCGGCGGTATGGCGCCGGATCCCCAGGTGTAATATCCGATATTCAAAAACAACAAAGGACGCGGCGACGCGTCCTTTTGTGTTAGAAATAAAATAATGGCGACGAGCAATTAATAATGTTATAAAGTTACTCGGGTGAAACGCACAACGAAATATCAAAGTAAACACCCTACACTAAGAGTTTATTTGTGTGCATTTTGTCAAAGTGGCGTTGAGCAATTAATAACGAATGGACGTTTTTCGGGTGAAACGCACAACGAAATATCAAAGTAAACACCCGACACCAAAAGTTTCTTGCCTACTTCTTTTCAAAGAAGTAGGGACATCTTTGAAAAGAAGTAGGGGTAATTGCTTGCGCAATTGAATATTTTATGATAGAATAAATTAGTATAAGTTTAGGTTAAGAGGACGACTATGGCAAACGACAAGACCAATAATCTTTCGCCTACCGATTTTCTGGCAAAAAAATATTTCGACCAAGGCGAAAAGTTTTTCACGGGCGACGGCGTACCCGTCAGCTTCGAAAAGGCTGCGTCCAACTATGCGCAGAGCGCTAAGCTCGGCTACGCGCCCGCTATATTCTCGCTCGGCGTGTGCTATATCCGCGGCATGGGCGTTAAGCACAACGAGCAGAAAGCGTACGAGCTCATCAAGCAGGCAGCAGACATGGGCAATGTCGACGCGCAGTTCACTCTCGGTCATTTCTACTTCGACGGTTCGGTCGTCGAGCGCGACTACGACAAAGCGGTAGAGATTTTCAAGGCAGCCGCCGAGAAAGGTCATCCCGGCGGGCTCAACGACCTCGGGTTCTGCTATCAGCGCGGGCTCGGCGTGGAGCAGAATATCCAAAAAGCGTTCGAGTGCTTCTCGCAAGCGGCGGAAGCCGAATTCCCCGCGGCGCAGAACAACGTAGGCGATTGCTATAACTTCGGCAGGGGCGTAGAGCAGGACGCCGAGCGTGCGTACCTTTACTACTACCGCGCCGCGCAGGGCGGTTACGCAATCGCGCAGAACAACGTGGGTATGTGCTACCTCAACGGTAGAGGTGTTAAACAGGACTACGCGCAGGCGGTGCATTGGTTCGAGGAAGCGGGCAAGCTCGGCAACCCCGTAGCCGTCGCCAACCTCGGTTTCTGCTTCGAAACCGGTAAGGGCGTAGAGAAGAACATGGAACACGCCGTCAAGCTGTACACGATCGCCGCCGATGCGGAAAGCGCGCCCGGTCAGTATAACCTCGCAAAATGCCTTCGCGACGGCAACGGCATCAAAGCGGACAGCGAACGCGCGTTCTCGTTGTTCAAGCGCGCCGCCGAACAGCAGTTCCCCATAGCGTATTCCGACCTTGCCGCATGCTACGAACAAGGTATCGGCACCAAGCCCGATCCCGAGCTCGCCAAAAAATACTACGAGCTCGCCAAGAGCGCGGGGTACGGCAAAGACTAATTAACAATTAGGAATTAGTAATTAGAAATTAAAAGGTGGTTGTGCCGCAAGGGTGGCGTAGCCACCTTTTTAATTTTTAATTAAATAACCCCTAAACCTTGTCGAACATTAGATTATCATTAGACATTTATTAAATGTAAAGTTTACGCTTGACTAAAAAAAGGGGGTATGATATCATAGTAACACGCCCAAAATCCGTGTAGAGCATATAGCATTATGGCAAAAATATCCAAGCGCGCAAAAAAACAAATAATAAATATTACGGTCGTCGTCGTGCTGATAGCGGTGACGCTTCTCGTAGTGTTTTTAAGCCAAGATATCAATATCCACGATATCGGGCGTTTCCTTGCGTCGTGCAATCCTTGGTATATCCTCGCTGCGTTCGCGTGCATGCTCGGCTATATCATATTCGAAGCGATAGGTTTGCATATAATAGCGCGCAAGTTCGGACATAAGAGCAAGTTTCGCTCGTCGATAGCTTATTCCACGAGCGACCTTTACTACTCGGCAATCACGCCGTCGGCAAGCGGCGGGCAGCCCGCGTCAGCGTTCTACATGGTGCGCGACGGCATGAGCGGCGGCACGGCGGGGTTCACCGTTCTGTTCAACCTCGTGTCGTATACCTGCGCAACCATTGTTATCGGACTGTTCGCGCTCATTGCACGCCCGTCGTTCTTCCCGTTGATAGGCAATTGGTTCGCCAAGCTTCTTATAATTCTCGGGTTCGTCATTCAGTTTTTGTTGCTCGCGTTCCTGCTTTTGTGTCTGTTCCGCTCGCGCATTATTTTGGGCTTGGGTAATTGGGGCGTGCGCGTTCTCACTAAAATAAAAATCATCAAAAAGCCGGATAAGTGGTTTGCCAAGGTCGAAAACGTGGTTACAAAATACCGTTCGTGCCGCGGCGTGCTCAAAGAACACCCCATACTGTTCTTCGTCGCGCTCACGCTCAACACCTTGCAGCGCGCGTCGCAAACGCTAATACCGTGCTTCGTGTGCTATGCCGCCGACCCCACGCTCGGGTTTTTGGATATGTTCTGTATGCAGGCGTACGTGCTGATCGGCTACAATTCCATTCCGCTTCCCGGTGGTACGGGCGCGTACGAATATCTGTACCCCAACGTGTTCGGCGTGTGCAGTATCGACATGACCTTTATACTTTCGGCTATGATGGTGTCGCGCGCTATCTCGTACTATGCGTGCATGATCGTGTGCGGCGTGTACACGCTGATCTATCACTTGGCAGGCGGGCGTAAGTCAAAAGTCGTCGAGGATACGGACAAGACCGCCGTCGACTTCGACCTCGCCGAAGCGGTCAAGCAGGGAATAAGCGAAGGCAAAGCCTCGCCCGACCAAACCGAAAAACCCGAAGAACCACTCGCCACCGACGAAAACGCCCCCGAGCTCGCTACCGATACCGAACCTATCGAAACCGTCGCGCCAGACGAAGCAAACGCTCCGCCACCCGACGAACCCAATGAAGTGGACGAGCCGCCGACCGATGAAAGCGAAGCGACCGATACGGGCGACACCGAATAAAAAAGCAATAAAAAACCGTTTACCTTGAATGAGAGTAAACGGTTTTATTTTTTGCTTAGTCGTCGACGAAGGTCAGGTCTTCGGGCGGCGCGGGCTGCTCGGTTTTAGCGGGCGCTTGCTCGGCTTGCCCGTCGGTAGGTTCGCCGTTGTTTTCGCCGCTGCCGTTCGTAGCCGCCACCGCTTGCCGTTCGGGGTGTTTCATGAACCGCGATAGGAAATACTTTTGAAGGAAGATATAGCCTATGCCGCACAGCACCATTATTATGCACCAGAACTGCGAGGGAGTGAGCGAGCCGATAAACTTGCCGCGGTCGTCGCTGCGGAAGTATTCTATGATAAACCGCCAGATCGCGTAGGCTATTGCGTACACCGAGAAATTATAGTTGAATTTGAATTTAAGCACCAATAGCGCCATTACGCCGGACAGGACAAGCAGGAACAGCATTTCGAAAAGCTGGATGGGCACGTAGTTGCCCGAATGTCCCGCTGCGCAGGGCAGACCGTACCAGGCGTCGGTGGGGTTGCCGTAGCAGCAGCCCGCGAATAAACAGCCGAGCCTACCGAACGCGTGCGCCAATGTTATACCGATCGGGATAAAGGGCAGGGCATCGGACACCCCCGCGTTCATCTCTTTCTTTAAGAACTTGATCTTGGTGCGCGGGCGAATAACGAAAACGTACAAATTCCATATTCCCACGAAGCTGAGCACGCCGCCGATAAGTCCGCCTATAAAGGTTATGCCACTGCCGAACTTAAAGCCCGCGCTCGGGTTCTCGATATAGTTGTAGAACGCTTGGAACAGCGCGCCCGTCAAGAGCCCAACGAAGAACGCGATGACTATCGAATATATCAGCGCGTCCGCGCTCGTTTCGTTGAACTTCCTCGTTTTGCGCCAAAAGAAATACATTAAGCCGAGTGCGGCTATCAAGCCGACCGCGATAAGCAGTCCGTATGCGTATACGCCGCGCCCGAATATAGTAAATAACGGATCGGGATGCATTTTACACTTCCTTTTGAGTTATGCTTATATTATATCACTAATTTACAAAATGTCAAAGATTTTTCGAAAATAAAACTTCCCATATAAAAACAAACGGGACGTTTATAATCGTATTTTAATCTTTAAATTTAAGTTTTAGCTTGCATTTAAAGAAGTAATAATGTATAATAGTTTAAAAGTGTGCGCAGAATATGCTATTTGGCGTGCGCTTTCGGAATAAGCATTATAGCTCGTTGCTCAAACTAATGACAGCTATGAGGTTCGGATTAAATGAAGTTAAAAAGCACAAGTAAACATATAGTAGGGTATTGGCATTACGGCGTAATACTTACATACTTGTCTGTTGCGTTCAGCGTTTGCGGTATTTGCTTTGCCGCAGCTTACGGCGGTCCGCGTAGGGACGACCTCGTGGTGTTTTTCATATTGCTTTCGGGACTGTGCGACGCGTTTGACGGCATGGTAGCCGGCACGCGCAAAAACCGCACGCACGACGACCGCTTATTCGGCATGAATATCGACAGCCTTAGCGATATGGTTTCGTTCGGCATTGCGCCCATAATGGTGGGCGTTGCCATGGGCATGACGCGCTGGTACTACTGTATAGTTTACGTGTTCTTCGTACTGTGCGCGCTCATACGCCTTGCATACTTCGACGTCGACGAAGTCAACCGCTTGAACGATCCGTCGTCCGAGCGCAGGACAAGCTATACCGGCTTGCCCGTTACCAACGTGGCGTTAGCGCTTCCCGTGTTCTATCTCGTCGCTACCATGTTCGATAAAGGCGCTTGCGGCGTGACCTTCGAACAGGCTTTGATTATCAGAAGCGTTCTCATAATGTCTTGCTACGTCATTTGCGGACTGCTGTTCGTTATTAGGTTTAAAATGTTCAAGGCGCGCGCTAAGGGGCTTGCTATCACCGTGGCGATAATTACCGTGCTCGTAGTTTCGCTCGCGCTTATCCGCTACTACGTTTGCGGCGTGGAGCTGTTCACACCGCTCACCAAGCACCCCGCAGAAACGGCGGAAAACCTTATTCGGTTTGTTGTCTAATGCGCGAGGTCGTACAAAAACCGATCCCGCCCAAGTCGCTCTCGTTCTTGTATACGACGCGGTTCGGCGGGCTTATACTTCGTATTATGAACCGCAGGTGGATAAGCAAGCTCGCGGGGCGGTATCTCGACGGGCGGCTGTCGCGCCGAAAGATCAAGAAGTATATCGAGAAGAACGGCATAGATATGTCGCAATATCTCGATGAGGACTATAAAAGCTTTAACGCGTTTTTTACGCGCAGGATAAAGCCCGAACTACGTCCGTTCGATCGTGAGCCAAGCTCGCTCATTTCGCCGTGCGACGGTAAGCTGTCCGCGTATAAAATAACGGACGGGCTGACCTTTAACGTAAAGGGCTTCGATTACACGGTGGAAAGCCTGTTGAAAAACGCCGAGCTCGCGCAAGAGTTTGCGGGCGGCACGGCACTCGTGTTCAGGCTGTGCGTTACCGACTATCATAGGTATTTCTTTTTCGACGGCGGCAACGCGCATAGCAATACCTTTATAAAAGGCAGGCTGCACACCGTACAGCCGATCGCGCTCGAAAACCGCCGAGTATTCACCGAGAACTGCCGCGAATACACCGTGCTCGATACCGATAATTTCGGCAAAGCCGTAATGGTCGAGGTGGGCGCAATGATGGTCGGTCGCATTGTAAATAAGGTAAAGAGCGGACGGTTTGAACGCGGTGACGAAAAGGGTATGTTCGAGTTCGGCGGTTCGACTGTGATAGTGCTGCTTAAAAAAGACGCGGCGATCGTCGACGACGAGTTTTTCGTCAACACCCAAAACGACTGCGAAACGGTAGTCAAGTGCGGCGAAAAAATAGGCGAAAGTGGCGTTGAGCAAATTATAACGTAATAAAAATATTCGGGTGAACAAATAAACTAAGCACATAAGCGAAACTCGAAATCAAAGTTTTCTTGGTTACTTCTTTTTCAAAAGAAGTAACAAAAATTCACCGATATGCTCGGTGAATTTTTTTGTGCGTATTTTTATTAAGTTAAGGTTTACGCAAACGCCCAGTAGCCAAGGTAGACCATTATGAGCGCGACGACGATAAAGAATATCGTCATGACCACGCCGCCGCCGATGCTCTGACGGTAGACGAGCAGCGTTGTGCCGAGCGCAAGACCCGTCGTTATCGCCGACATGATATACGCCGCAACGGGCATACCGTAGAAGATAAAGAAGGGCGTGATCGCCGTGGCAATGAAGGTCGTTATCCAGAACGCCCACATCCAGCCGCGCACCATTTTGAGGTTTTCGGAATAGATGTTCGCGTTAAGCGCGGCGTATAGAGCGATCCCGAGATGCAAGAACAAAACGGGCGGTGCGGCAATAACGAGCCAGCGCGGGATTCGGAACGGCAGTCCGGCAGCATTCTGAACGCCGCCGAATATGCCCGAGCTGTACGAGATCGCAAGCCCGATTCCTACGGTTGTGAGCACGCACACCCAAAACAGCGCCATGCTCGACATCTTTCTTTCGTTCTTAACAATGACTGAATTATTCATAGTGCCGTTAGTATGCGTAGCTATTCGGGTTTTATTCGTTTTGAAAAAATGCTTGACTTTTTTCTTAACATCGCTTATAATATAAAATAACAACTGTTATTTTATTGAGGGCGGTTTATGGCAAGAGAGATAGTAACCAATAGGCAAACGATGATAGACGGCGCGCTTGCGCTTATCGAGCGCGAGGGGAAGGACGAATTGTCGGCGCGTGCGCTTGCCGCAGAGCTTGGAATTTCCACCCAGCCGATCTACCGCGAGTTCGGCGATATGGACGGGCTTAAAAAGGCGGCGATAGAGCGCGGGTACCAAATTTACGGCGAGTACGTAAAGGGCGAGGCGCTTGATCAGGCGGTGGGGTACGTCAAGTTCGCGGCGGAAAAGAGCAAGCTGTTTGACTTTCTGTTCCGCGGCAATCATTACGAGTATAACGGGCTCGACGACATGGCGCATAAGCTTTTGGGCACCGATATCATCGAGCGGCTCGCGGGCATTACGGGGCTCGATAGAGAAAAGGTGTATCGCTTGCATCTGTGTATTTGGATGGCTGTTCACGGGCTTGCGAGTATGTGCGCCGATAATAAGACGAGCGTGACCGCCGACGAAATAAAAGACTGGGTAAAAGAGATAACGCAGGGCATGACGGGGTTTTATAAGATTAAGGGGTAAGAGAAAATGTATGCATTGAAAATAGAAAACCTATATAAAAGCTTTCGCGTACGGAAGCGGACGGTCGAGGCGGTGAAAGGCGTTTCGCTCGAAGTGGGCGAGAACGAAACGGTAGGGCTTCTCGGCATGAACGGCGCGGGCAAGTCGACCACAATAAAAATATGTTCGGGGCTTATTCCGCCCGACGGCGGAACCGTTACAGTGTTCGATATGGATATCGTCAAGCAAAGCGAGCAAGCGAAATCGCTCATCAACGTCAGTCCGCAGGAAACGGCGGTAGCGCCTATGCTGTCCGTGCGCGAAAATCTTTTGCTCGTCTCCGAGCTTTATGGCATGAATAAGCAGGACGCGGCAACCGCCGCAAACGCCATGATAGAAAGGCTCAAACTCGGCGAGCGTGCGAACGACCGCGCGGGCAAGCTGTCGGGCGGGCTTATGCGCAGGCTGTCTATCGGCATGGCGCTCATCACAAACCCCAGGCTCGTGTTCTTGGACGAGCCGACGCTCGGGCTGGACGTCGTTGCGCGCAGAGAGCTGTGGAAGTATATCGGCGAAATAAAAAAGACGACGGCTATCGTGCTTACCACGCACTACCTCGAAGAAGCGGAAGCGTTGTGCGACCGCATAGCTATAATGTCGCACGGCGAGATCGCGGCGGTCGGCACTGCCGCAGAGCTTACCGAGCGGGCAGGCGAAGAAAAATTCGAGGACGCGTTTTTAAAGCTGTCGGGGGAGTGTGCAAATGAATAGAGCGGTCGTATTCGGTAAAAGAAATATCAAGGAAATCATGCGCTCGCCGATAAGCTGGGCGTTCGGGCTTGCGTTGCCGCTAATTATATTCGTAATAATGCAAGCGATAGTAAAGAGCATAGGCGGCGCGGCGGAGCACGTGCCCATGTTCGGCGTGGATAGGTTTACGGGCGGGGTAGTTATTTTCGGCGCGTCGTTTTTGAGCCTGTTCACCGCGCTTATCGTTTCGGGCGACAGGTCGCAAAGCTTCCTCGCGCGGCTTATGTCGTCGCCAATGAAAAAACTCGATTTCATTGCGGGCTATGCGCTCGGCGTGCTGCCGATATCCGTCGTGCAAACGGTTGTGACTTATATCGTCGCCTTGTGCTTCGGCTTGACGGCGAGCGTGAATATTCTCCCCGCGTTTTTGTTTTCGCTCGTTGTTGCGCTGTTGTTCGTAGCTATCGGCATGATAATGGGAAGTCTGCTCTCGGCAAAGAACGCGCCGCCGCTGTGCTCGGTAGTCGTTCAGGTCGCGGCGTTACTCAGCGGTATGTGGTTCGACCTCGATATGATAGGCGGCGGGTTTAACGTGTTTTGTCACGTTCTGCCTTTTGCGCACGCGTACGACCTTATACGCTATACTCTCGCCGGCGACTATGCAAACGTGTGGCTGCCCGCGCTCGTAGTTTTGGGTTATACCGCCGCGTTGTCGGTAGTAGCGGTAGTGGTGTTTAGAAGAAAAGGTTATAATTAATGCAACCCAACGTAACTTTTCTTTGCTTACTTTCTTTTATTCAAAAGAAAGTAAGTATTACTTGACAACTGTCGCGTACTCGCTGTATAATATTTTCAATAAAAACAACGGGTGGGTTATGGAACACATCGATATTAAAAAGGTTCGCGAGAGTAGCGGACTGATCGGAAAGACTGTAACGGTTTGCGGCTGGGTGCGCACCTCGCGCGACAGCAAGAACGTGGCGTTCGTCGAGCTCAACGACGGAAGCTCGCTCGAACATATTCAAATCGTTTTCGATAAAGCCGATTTTAACGACGAGGCGCTTGCACCCATGCTCGGTCTCGGCGCGGCGCTGTCCGTTACGGGAAGCGTCGAGCGCGGCATGAAAGACGAGAGCGTGGAGATCCGCGCGAAAAAAGCGACCTTGCTTGGCGGTAGCGACGGCACGTACCCGCTCCAAAAGAAACGCCACACAATGGAGTTTTTGCGCACGATCCCGCACCTACGCGTTCGCACGAACACGTTCAACGCCGTGTTCCGCGTAAGAAGCGAGCTGTCGTACGCCATTCATAAATTCTTCCACGAGAACGGATATTACTACGTTCATTCGCCCATAATCACCGGTAGCGACTGCGAGGGCGCGGGCGAGGTGTTCAAGGTCACTTCGATCGGCTTCGATAAAAAATACAAGACCGAGGACGAGTATTACAAGAACGACTTCTTCGGGCGCAGTGCGGGGCTTACCGTTTCGGGTCAGCTCGAAGGCGAGGTCATGGCGACCGCGCTCGGCAAGATATATACGTTCGGCCCGACCTTCCGCGCCGAGAACAGCAACACGCCGCGCCACGCCGCAGAGTTTTGGCAGGTTGAGCCCGAGGTCGCGTTCGCGGACATTGACGACATTATCGGCATTGCGACCGACATGATAAAAAGCATTATCGCGCACTTATTGAAGAATTGCGAGAGCGAGCTTAAATTCTTCGACGAGCGGTTCGAGAAAGGGCTTATCGCCAAATTGCAGCACGTAGTCGACAGCGAGTTCGGCAGGGTGGACTACGCCGACGCGATAGAGATCTTGAAGAAGTCGGGCAAGCAGTTCGTGTACCCGGTGGAGTGGGGGCTCGACTTGCAGACCGAGCACGAACGGTATCTCACCGACGAGTATTTCAAGAAACCCGTGTTCGTGGTCAACTACCCGAGAAAGATCAAGTCTTTCTACATGAAGCAAAACCCCGACGGACAGACCGTCGCCGCAACCGACCTTCTCGTTCCCGGCGTGGGCGAGATAATAGGCTGCTCCGAGCGTGAAGCCGACTACGACAAGCTTCTTAAAGAAATACAGGACCGTGGTATGAAGCTCAGCGACTACGCTAACTACCTCGATCTCCGGAAGTTCGGCACGGTGCCGCACAGCGGGTTCGGGCTCGGCTTGGAGCGTATGCTCATGTACGTAACGGGCATGGCGAATATCCGCGACGTTATCGAGTTCCCGAGAACGAAAGACAACCTTGCGTAAATAAGGTAAAAAAATCTTTGAAAGGTGCTTGACAAGCGTTATTTTATGTGGTATAATTCCCACTAATATCATATATTGGCAGTAGACGAAGGCGTCGCGATGGTTTATCGCGGCGCTTTTTTTCTACCGAAAAGGAGTTCTTATGCAAAACAACACGACGAAAAAACGCACCGGCTACCTCGCGGCAATACTCGCCGCAGTGCTTTTGTGCCTAATCACCTTCATGGGCTTTGCCGCAAAACCCGCGCCGACCGCTTCTGCCGACGGAGAACCAACCTCGGGAGAAGGTTATAGAATCGGCGTTTCCGTACCGGACGAAAGCCCATACAAAGAATATATGAATTCCGCGATAAGTTTATTTGATTTCGATTATGAATTGCTCGAATCTAATTGTTATAACGATGTTGCTATGCAAATTGAAATTATTTATAATTTTATAGTTCTTCAAGTAGATGCATTGATTATCGCTCCCGTAGCAAACGACGGCTCGTTGCAGATTGTTCTGGATCAAGCATATAACGAAGGTATCATTATAGTCGTATTAGGTGAACCCAATCCCGACTATCCCGATGGTATAACCTATATAATGCAGGGGGATTATTATGATTTGGGCTTTAATCATGCTGAGTGGATTTTTCAAAATCCCGATATAAACGAGGAGTCGGTTATTTATGTCTATTATTATTTAAATGAGAACGGGGATTTATATAAACAGGGAGTAATCGACGGATTAGCAACATTCGGTATTTTTGCCAATGTAGAATGTATCCCTGTTACCGATTTAAATAAAGTTTACGACCAAGCGGAAGCAGTATTTAAGATGCGAGAGGAAAAGGGATTACCCGATATTGACGAAATAGTCACCTATTCAACCGCAATCGCAGAACGTATATTAGATTGCTCTTACGCCGTCGGGTACCATGATGATACGAGCGGTATTGGCATACGGGCATTTGCCTATGGTGGCACCGATAGCGGCGACGGCGAAGCTAATGAATTAGATGAAGAATATAAAGAAGAATACGAGAATTATAAGCAATTGACAGCTCAAATTATTGCCGGTACGGTTGCGGCGCTTTTAAACGGCGAAATAAACGGTGGCAGTATAATTAGTTTGGGTTTTGCTCCCGGATATGCTAAATATGTCAGTAAATAAAATTCATGTGGTAAGTAGGGGTTATAAATGGCAATAAAAAGCAAATTAAAGATATTGTTTATAATCATAGCATTATTCGTTGTGGTGGCTTTGTCGTTGGCTTTAACGGGTTGTAATAAAGGCGAAGTAACTGTAACGTTTAAGGCTGTGGGCGAAGAAGATATCGTTATAACAACCGAATACGGCGGGAGCATAACGCCGCCCGAAGTGCCGCAAAAAATCGGGAACAGCGGATATTGGGATATAGACGATTTCGGCAAGATAACGGATGATCTTACCGTCAATGCCGTCTATGAAACGGAAGGGTTAGCATATAACCTTATCGGTACGAGCTACGAGGTAGAAAATGGAAACATGAATCCCGAAACTACCGAGTTGTTTATCCCTGCGGAGCATGACGGTATTCCCGTTACTCATATCGCGGATAGGGCGTTTCACTCGTGTAAAGAAATAACGGCGGTGTGGTTATCTTACGGTATAACGGATATAGGTGAAAGAGCTTTTTATGGCTACAAACTGAAAGCGATAGATATTCCGAACAGCGTGCGGCATATAGGCGCCAATGCGTTTGTCTCTGCAAATTTAATAAGTGTGACTATACCTGACGGTGTTGAGTATTTGGCTGATAGCCTATTAAGCAATTGCCAAAATTTGAGATCGATAGTTTTGCCGGACGGATTGAGAAGTATAGAAAACAACGTTTTTATGGTATGTTCGTCGCTTGAATCGATTGATTTGCCTAATAGCGTAGAAAGCATAGGTGAAGGCGCTTTTTATAGCTGTTCGTCACTCCAAACGCTTACAATCCCCGACGGTGTGACGAGCTTAGGTAAAAAGGCCTTTGGAGATTGCAAGGCGCTCGAAACGATCGTTTTGCCGAAGCAATTAAAGAGCTTAGGGGAAGAGGTATTTAAAGACTGCACCTCACTCCAAACGCTTACAATCCCCGACGGTGTGACGAGCATAAGTAAAAGTGCTTTTGAAAATTGCACTGCGCTAAAAACAATAATCATACCGAAGAGTGTAACGAGTGTATCATCTAATGCATTTCTCGGCTGGGCGCAAGATCAGACGATATACGTTAAGGGCTATTCTCAACAACCTAAGGAATGGAGTTTGGGCTGGTCGAGTGACGCAACCGTCGTTTGGGATGAGTGATTTGATGCGGAGATATTAAAATGGCAGTAAAAAAAATACGATTAATATTTATAATGATAGCGTTACTCGTCGCGGCGACTTTGTTGGTTGTTTTAGTGGGCTGTAATAAAGGCGAAGTAACGGTAACGTTTAAGGCTGTGGGCGAAGAAGATATCGTAATAACCGCAAAGTACGGCGAGAGCATAATGCCGCCAGTAGTGCCTAATAAAACGGGGAACAGCGGACGTTGGGATATAGCCGATTTCGGAAATATAACGGACGACCTTACCGTAAACGCCGTCTACGAAACGTTGGGGTTAAAATACACTCTTACGGATAGGGGGTACGAGGTATCGGAAGGGAATAAATATCCTGCTACGGCAGAGCTGTTTATTCCGTCGGAATATAACGGTGTGCCGGTTACGAGTATTGCGGAAAAAGCGTTTTACCGTTGCAAAGAATTAACCGCGGCGTGGTTGCCTTCCGGAATAACGAGCATAGGTGATAAAGCGTTTTACAATTGCGGATTAACCTTTATCGATTTACCGCAAAATCTCGTGAGAATAGGAAATCAGGCGTTTTGGCTGAATTCCCGATTGGCTACAATTACCTTGCCGCAAAGTCTCGTCGGTATAGGGCAAAACGCATTTGATGGATGTGATCTCGAATCGATCGATTTCCCCATAGGCTTGTCCGAAGTCGGTGATGGTGCTTTTCAGAGTAATAGTCGGTTGAAAGCTATAAATTTCCCGAATGGTGTACCGGAAGGGTTTAAAAGCATGCCCGATTACGTTTTCAGTGGTTGTACAGAATTGGAAACACTTACTTTGCCTGAGGGGGTAACGAGTATAGGTAAAAGTGCTTTTTCCTCTTGTTACAAACTCAGAACTGTTACTTTACCCGACGGCTTAACTAACATTGGGGAGAACGCTTTTCGCGACTGTTGGGAGCTTAGAGCTATTACTTTACCTGACGGTTTAACGAGCATCGGAGAGAACGCTTTTTGTAGATGCGAAAAGCTTAAATTGTATTCTTTGCCCGACGGTTTGACAAGCATAGGCGAAAGCGCGTTTTCCGAGTGTAGTCTACTTACTACGCTTACTTTACCAAACGGCTTGATAAGCATTGGCGCAAAAGCGTTTTCCGAGTGTAATTTGCTCGCATCGATTACTTTACCTAACAGTGTAACGAGCTTGGGCAACGGTGTTTTTTCCTGGTGCGCGGCGCTTAAATCCGTAACTTTGCCGGATGGTCTGACAAATTTGGAAGAACAGTTTTTTGAAGGTTGTACCTCGCTTGAAACCGTTTCTTTGCCGGGTGGCATTACAAGCATAGGTGCTAAGGCTTTTTATGCTTGTTCCAAGCTTAATTTGATTACGCTACCCGACGGATTGACGGACATAGGCGACAATGCGTTTGGTATGTGTTCTAAGCTTGGTTCAATCGTTTTGCCTGACAGTCTGGTTAGCTTGGGTAGCGAAGCTTTTTATAATTGCAGTGCGCTTAATTCGATTGTTTTGCCTAACAGCTTAAACAGCATAGGCGATCGTGCGTTTGGCGCCTGTTCTGCACTTAAAACGGTAGTTTTACCGGAAGGGTTAACCGCAATACCGTCATTAATGTTTTCTCAATGTGATGGGTTAGAGCGAATAGAGATACCCAAGAGCGTTGCGGTTATAGGGGATAGAGCTTTTTCGTATTGTTATGGCTTGAAAGAAGTCGTATTCGCCGAAAATAGCGAGCTGACGACGATTGGAAAATCTGCGTTTCAAAATACCAAAATAACGCAAATAACGATTCCGGGAAGCGTAACGGTTATAGGTACTAACGCGTTTAGCGTTTGGAAGACTGACCTAACGATAAACGTAAAAGGTCATTCCCAAAAGCCCGATGGCTGGGAAGACGGTTGGAGCGGCGACGCAACCGTCGTTTGGGACGATCAAGTAGCGTAATAAAAAAGAGCCGTGCGGCTCTTTTTTAGTTTTCGGTATTTTTCGTTTCGTCTTTTAGTTCGGGAGTTTCTGCGGGTTGTTCCGCGGTCGGCTCGGCGGTGGGCGGTTCGTCCTTTTTTTCTTCGGGGGTAGACTGTGCGATGCCTACCACGTTGGTGACGGGTAGGGCGAACGCTATGCCTTGACCTGCGGTCTTTAAGCCTGCGTTTTGGTACACGGCGTGGAGCACCGCATCCTTGATATCGTCGGTGACGAGTATCATTACCATTTCCTTATCGGGCTGGATGGAGATATGGAAAAACTCCTCGGCTTCCTTGTTAGCCGTGCCCCTGCCGTGAATGACCGTGCCACCGCGCGCGCCTACTTCCTTAGCGGCGCTCATAACGACGTCGGTGAAGCCGGTATTTACTATACAAACGATAAGCTCGTAGTTCATTTTTTGGTCTCCTGTTGGTTGACGGTCATTTTGTTGTTGCTCAAAAACCCGAATATGAGTTTGCCGATTACGCTCGTCATGGGTATGGTATACGCCACGCCTTTGCCGTTCTTTATCGTTCTGAACCGTTCGTCGAGAGCGGCGAGGGCAGCGGGCAGCTTGTTCTGCTGTATTACGCTGAATATTACCGTTTTGTCGCTGTCGGTAAAGCCGAAACGCGAGAGCATCGTCGCGTCCGCCGTGCCGTGTCCGAGCGTTACGAACTGCATATTAACGTCGAACGACTGTAACAGATCGAGATAGAACTCGCCTTTGCTTCGGTTGACTATCGTGACGAGAAGCTCCAAGCAGTTCTCCGACACGGTGTTCAGCTTTTTATCGCCGATTCGTGCCGCAGCGAGCTTGGCGAGCTTCTTTTTGCTTTTCTGTTTGATTTCGGCTGCCTTTGCTTTAACGTCCTGTTTTTTCGCTTCGGCTTTGGCTTTGACCGTTTCTTTCTTCGCCTTGACGGCGGTCTTTATCTTATTTGGCACGGTCTACCTCCCAGCTTCGCGAGAAATTGATGACTTGTTCGTCGTCGGCGGCGAGTATGCGTTTCATGATTATGCGGTTGCGCGCCTTTGCCGACATTACCGCTTTGAAGCCGAGCGCCTGTATCGTGATGAGCGGGATCATGGCGACCATTGCCACCACGCCGAACGCAAGCTCCAAAACTTCGTTAGGCGCGATAATCGAGCACGCGCCGATCGCGAGCGGGAGTATGAAGCCCGAAGTGAGCGGACCGCTCGCCACGCCGCCCGAGTCGAACGCTATCGCGGTGTAGAGCTTGGGCACGAAGAAGGACAGCCCGAGCGAGATCAGGTAGCCGGGTATGAGATAGTACAGAACCGAAAAGTTGTATATAATGCGAATCATGGACAGCGCGATGGCAAGCCCGACGCCGCCGCACAGCGCTATGAGCATTTCTTTCTTGGTAACGCCGCCGCCCGTGACTTCTTCGACCTGTTTGTTTAGTACGTGTATAGCCGGCTCGGCGAGAACTACGACCATGCCTATGACCAGCCCGAAAACTGTCAGGACCGGTTCGTTTTCCGCCAGCTGTTTACCGAGCTCCAAGCCGATCGGCATGAACCCGATCTTGACGGCGGTAAGGAATATAACGAGTCCTACGAACGTGTAGGCTATACCGATAACTATCTGAACGATTTTCTCTTTGGGAAGTTTGAGTATGAAGATTTGAAGTATTACGAAGAACGCGACGATGAGCGCGAGCGCGATAACTACTTCCTTGCACGTTTCGAGAAGCACCATGCCGAAGTTGCCGAGCTCGCTCGCTACCGTGTACGTGGGAATCTCGTACGCAAGGTCGCCCTTGGACGCGAGCGACAGCACGGTCACGGCGAGGATAGGTCCTATCGAGCACAGCGCGACGAGACCGAAGCTGTTCTCGTTGCTATTCTTGCCGCCGATGGTGGTAGCGATACCTACGCCGAGCGCCATTATGAACGGAACGGTGATAGGTCCGGTCGTAACGCCGCCGCTGTCGAAGCACATGGCGAGGAAGTCGCTCTTGCCGCTTTCGATAAGCAGCGCGCAGATAGCGAACAAAGTCATGTAGAAGAACATGAGCATTGCCGATAGGTCTTTTCTGAGTATGATTTTCAGCACGGCGAGGAGCAGGAACAAGCCTACGCCAACGCCGACCGTCACTATCAAAAGAGTACTGTTCATGACGGTGGATACCTGTTCGGCGAGCACCGAAAGGTCGGGCTCGGCAACCGTTATAAGCACGCCCATCAGAAAGCAAACTGCAAGCAGTACCGCTATCTTCTTGGACTTGGTAAGACCGCCGCCGACCTGTTCGCCCATGGGCGTCATGGCTAGGTCTGCGCCGAGGTTGAATAAGCCTATCCCGAGTATAAGGAATATCGCCGAAACGCCGAACGCGGCGAGCTCGGTCGCGGTAAAGTCGACCAGCGGCGTGGCGGCGAGAATAAGAACTATTACCGCCACCGGCAGTACGGATATGAACGCTTCGCGTAATTTATGGAAAACTCTTTTCATGTATGGTTTATTATAACATTAAAAAGTGTAATTGGCAAGGAAAAAAAGCGAAAAGCTTATATAAATCAATATAATGATTTGTTTTCGCTTAGGTGAGCAAACAAACAATCACTTGACTTTGCATAGCTAATATTGTAAAATTACCTCAATGAAGGTGAGCGACAAATTTCTTAAATTCTTGCTTAAACCGCCGATCTGGCTGTGCGCCGTCGTTTGGACGATCGGTGTGGTTTCGCTCGGCGGAAGCTTGACTTTATATTTTGTTGGCTTGGGCGGAAAGCTGTGGGCTTTGTCCGTTCATATCGTCGCGCTCGTGTTTTTCATTCTGTCCACATACGGCGTGCTTACCGTTATAGGAATTCCCGCAAAAGCAAAAAACAACGTTAGGGTAAGGCAGTTCTTTTCGGAGTATAATTTTCGGGCGCACGTAAACGCCGCGATATCGTTAATATTTAATCTGTGTTACGTGGTGTTCGGTATCGTGATCGCCAATCTAGAACAATCGGTGTGGTTGGGCGCGCTAGTCGGTTATCACGTTTTCTTGATGATACCGCGGTTTACCGTTATATATCTCGCCAAGATACGCGGCAGGAGTGCGGACGAGCAGGCGAGCCCCGAAATAGCCGAGCGTAATAGGCTAAGACGCAGTATTCAGGGCTACACCTATTGCGGGCTTGCGCTCATACTCTTGGCGCTCGCGGTTATCCCTATTATCAGGCTTACGCTTGACGACCAGAACAGCTATAATTATTTCGTCAGCGCGGTCATATATATTATCTCCGCAGCGCTGTTCACTTTCGTAAAGCTCGGCATCGCCATATTCCACATGAAAAAATCTCGGCGGAACGGCGACCTGTCGCTTATTGCCGTTAAGAACATAAGCTTTTCGAGTGCGCTCATTTCTCTGTTCACTTTGCAGGCGATGATGCTTAAAGATCTCGACGGCGGTGACGCGGGGCTTGCCGCAAGGCTTAATCCAATTACCGGCGTAGCGGTTGTGCTTGCCATTTTAGCTATCGGGCTGTATATGCTCATAGGCGGGTTTAAGAAGCTCAAACGCCTGCCGAGTACGGACGAGCCCGATACCTCCGAGCCGAGTATCGACGAGTCGACTACCGAGCAGGAAAATAGTCAATAATAATAGAATAAATATCTTCCGCGAATCGGTTCTAAGTGCTTGACTTCGGGGGGGGGTATGTTATAATATATCTATCTTGTTTACTTTTTCGGGTAAACGGTTTACTCTTACGAGGATACGCGTATGATTGAGCTTAGGGACGTACAGAAATACTTCAAAAAACCTATACGCGGCAAGGGCGTTTGGGGAATGTTCAAGACGCTGTTTTCGCGAAAGCACACGATCGTGAAAGCGGTCGACGGCGTTTCGTTTACCGTGAACGACGGCGAGTCGGTCGGCTATATCGGCGCGAACGGCGCGGGCAAGTCCACGACCATTAAGATGATGAGCGGCATACTCACGCCGACGAGCGGCGAGATACTCATCGACGGCAGACACCCGTACAAGTCCAAGGAGCGCAATGCCGTACTCAAAACGATCGGCGTAGTGTTCGGGCAGAAAACTCAGCTCTGGTACGATCTTCCGCTTACCGAAACGTACGAGCTGTTAAAGCATATTTACGAAATTCCCGACGACGATTACAAAAGGCGCTTGGGCGAGCTTATAGAGCTTCTCGACATGAAGCCGTTTATCGACGCGCCCGTGCGCACGCTGTCGCTCGGTCAACGTATGCGCGCCGACCTTGCCGCGGCGATGCTGCACAATCCCAAAACGTTATTCCTCGACGAGCCGACTATCGGGCTTGACGTGCTCGTAAAGCGCAAGCTCGTGGAAGCGATAAACACGCTCAAAACGGAATACAATACCACGCTCATACTGACGACCCACGCCATGAGCGATATAGAGCTTTTGTGCAACCGCGTGATAGTTCTCGACGCGGGCAAGATTTTGTTCGACGGCTCGCTCGCCGACGTCAAGCACATGTTCGGCGATAAACGCGATATTACCGTGCAAACGCGTGCGGCTATCGACTGCGACGGCGTTAAGACTAAGTTCGGTGACGCGGTGTCGCGCATTGCGGTCGAGGACGACGGGCTTAAAACCACTTTCACTATCGACGCGGAGCGGTTGCATACCGGCGAGCTGCTCAATTACCTTTTTGCGTGCACGACGGTCGAGGACGTCAATATCGCCGAGACGGGCATAGAGCAGGTTGTTGAAAAGATTTACGCCGACAGCAAAGACGGCGCGACAGACGACGGAGAAGAGAATGGCGGCGGGGCGGCTTAAAAAATATTTGATATTCGCAAAGTCGGGCGCGCAGACGACGATCGCGTACCGTGGGCAAATGGCACTGTGGGTCATCGGCAGCGTTATCAACGCCGTGCTCATGGGACTTTTGTGGTGGGCAGTTTATAAGTTTTCGCCCGAGCCCGAAATCGGCGGCTACACATTTCCGCAAATGCTGATGTACGTGCTTTTGACGACGATAGTTGGCGAGATAACTTATTCGGATACTATGTGGTCGATAACCGAGGACGTGCATTACGGGTTTATCGGTATGCGACTTATGAAGCCGATAAGCTACCGCCACCAGCTCGGGTTCACAGCGGTCGGCTCGTTCTTTGCGCGATTCTTGATTATCGGCGTGCCTATGATACTTGTAGGAACGCTCGTAAGCGTGTTCGGGTTCGGGCTGACGGGCATCGTTTGGTATAACATTCTGCTGTTCATCCCCGCATGCATACTGTCGCTACTTATGGTGGACGCGATACAGTTTTTGTTCGGACAGCTCGCGTTCCGCACGCACGCCATGTTCGGCGTGAGTTCCATGCTTAATATCGTTACGCAGTTTTTGTCGGGCGGACTCGTGCCGCTCGCGCTGTTCCCGATCTGGGCGCAGAACGTTTTGTACTATACGCCGTTCCCCACGCTGTTCAGCTTCCCCGTAAGGTTGTTCCTGGGTCAGCTCGATTGGGTGGATATGGGTATATCGTTCGCGCTGTCCGTGGTGTGGATACTCGTCATTAACCTTATCGGTCAGCTCATGTACAAGGGCTCGGTCAGAAAGGTCGTGGTGTTCGGAGGATAGGGTTATGCTAAAAGAACTTAAACTATATCCTAAATACGTATCGATGAGCTTGCGTAGCGGCTTGTCGTATAAGGCAGACTCTATCATCATGATGATAAGCTTTGCGATAACCGAGGCGATATCGCTTTCGACCATTTACCTTATCGTAGGCTCTGTGCCTGCGATCGGCGTGTGGTCGTTCGAAACGCTTGCGTTCCTGTTCGGGTTCGTGCTCATACCCAAGTCGATCGATCATATCTTTACCGATAACCTGTGGATACTCGCGTACCGCGCGATTCGGCGCGGCGACCTCGACGTGTATCTTACCCGACCGATAAACCCGCTGTTCCAGTACGTTGCCGAAGTGTTCAAGTGGGACGGGATAGGCGAGCTCGTCGTCGGTATCGTCGTCATGTCCGTGTTTGCGCCCATGACGGGTATCGCGTGGACGGCGAGCGGGGTAATAGGGCTTATCCTCTGCGCGCTCCTCGGTATATTTTGCTTTACCGGCATTAAGCTGTTGTTCGCGTCGCTCGCGTTCTGGGTAAAGAGCGCGGGGATATTCCTCAATACCATTTACAATATTTCCAACTACGCTAAATACCCTGTGCGGTACATGGGTAAGGCATTCGCGTCGATCATGTTCTTCGTCATACCGTTCGGGCTGTTCCTTTACTATCCCGTAGAGTGCTTGATAACCGGCGCGAATATCTGGTGGGCGGTGCTGTATAGCTTTATCGCCGCCGTCATACTTATGACGCTCGCTTTTACCATGTGGCATTTTGGTATAAGACGGTACGAGAGCGCAGGGAATTAATCAATTAGGAATTAATAAGGATAAGATTTATCACCGACGCCCTTCGGGGCACCTTCCCCCTGAGGGGAAGGCTAATTAGGAATTATAAAATAACGGTGGCTGTACCGAGCGTATCGATACAGCCACCGTTTTAATTTCTAATTACTAATTAAACTCTATTTTCTTTCTTCCAGTACCTGCGAGAAGGTCGAAATCACCAAATCGACGTCAATGGGCTTAGTCAGGTGGGCGTCCATGCCCGCTTCGATCGAGGCGCGCTTATCGCTCTCGAACGCGTTGGCGGACAGCGCGATTATCGGCAGGTTTGCTTTCTTTTTGTCGGGCAATGCGCGAATAGCGCGCGCCGCCTGCCGTCCGTCCATTACGGGCATTTGTATATCCATGAGCACGAGCGAGTATTCGTCGTCCGCCGCCGCAGTCACCATGTCTACGGCTATCTTGCCGTTGGGCGCGGCGTCGATTATAAAGCCCTCGTCCTCTAACATTTCCGTTTCGATTTCGAGGTTGATCTCGTTGTCCTCGACTATAAGTATTTTCTTGCCCGCCATGGGGCTCTTTTCGCTTGCGGCGGGCTCGACGGATTCGGGCTCTACCGTTTTGAGCGAAAGCGTTACCGTGAACGTACTGCCGACGCCCGGCGTGCTCTTGCATTCGATCGTGCCGCCCATGATTTCGGTCAGGTGCTTGGCTATGGGCAGACCCAGCCCCGCGCCGAAGATGCCGCTTGCCGTGGTGTTGTTTATGCGTTCGAACGGCTCGAATACGCGTTCGAGTGCTTTCGGCTCTATGCCTATGCCCGTATCGGTGACAGAGAACACGTAGGTAGATACGCCTTTTCCGGCGCTCGTTTCGGTGACGGTAATTTCCACGCTTCCGTCGCTCGGCGTGTACTTGACGGCATTGTCTACTATTTGGTTGAGTACGCGGCTCATCATGGTGCCGTCGATCTGCACGCAGTCGTGCTCCACCGCGTTCATGTCGAGCGAGATTTTAATGTTTTTGAGCTCAGCTTGGCTTTTCGCCCAGTCGCATAGATCGGTGAGTATCGTTTTTATACTGCACTCGGACTTGGATTCGGTGTAGTCCTGTGATTCGAAATAGCTGACTTCGAGCACCTTTTCGACGAGCTCCAAAATATTGTTGCCCGCTTGCTCTATCTTGTCGAGGTAGCCGCGGACGCGCTCCGGATCGTTGCTCTTTCTTGCGAGCGCGGAATAGCCGAATATTGCGTTAAGGGGAGTGCGCATATCGTGCGACATATTGGACAGGAAAGTGTTTTTTGCAATGTCGGCGAGCTTAGCTTTATTGAGCGCGTCCTCCAAGATCTTCCGTTGCTCTATCTGTTGGAGCAGCTCCTTGTCGATATTGCGGTAGCCCATAACGACCTGCGGCACGTCCTTTTTAATGTTGACATTGACCATGCGCAGTTGGATATACTGCACCACGCCGTCCTTTATGCACCGATAGTTCACGTAGTAGGTGTCCTTTTCGGCGAGCGCCTTACGGATATGCTCGACCGAGGTAAACTCTTTTACGCGTTTGCGGTCCTCGGGGTGGACCCAACGCTTGACGTACTTTTCGACGTACGCGTCGAGCGGCTGGGCCTCTTCGAGCTTGTCGAACATATAAACGAGCCGTTCGCTCAAACGGTAGGCGAGAACGGTGTTCGCGTTAAGGTCGGCGTAAAGTATTGAGTCGTAGTTTATGCTCAACGCCTCGATTATTTCGAGCCTGCGCAGTTGTTCGGATTTGATAAAAGTAAGCTCTTCGTTGAGCTCGCGCAGCTGTTGATCTTTTTGAGCGGTCTCGGATAATCTCCGCGTAAGCTTTTCGGTCGCGTCGCTTATGAATACGTAATAGAACTCGCCCGACGCTTTGCTTTTGATATAATGCCCGTAGTCCTCGACCAAGCGCACGATCCCGTCCTTGCGCACTATACGGTATTCCACGTAGTCGAGGTTATCGTCGCCGGTGAAAATTTGCTTGTTTATGCTCTCCGCAACGCGCGCGTAGTCGTCGGGGTGAACGATGCCGCGGAACGAATTGCCGGTGAGTTTGCGGAACTCGTCGAGCGACTTGCATTTGAATATGTCCATGAGCGCCTTGTTGGCGTACACGAGGGTCTGCGCCTCGTCGTTGCGGTATATCAAAAAGCCGCCGGGGATCTCGTCGATGAACGATATGATCTGGCGGACGTTCTCTATCTCCGTTTCGTCAAATGCCGAAATGTCGCCTTGCTTGCGTGCGCTCAAAAGCGGCATCATATATTCTATAAGACTTTGTCCCGATTTGCGCTTGTTCATAAATCGTCCTTTGCTATATATTTTACCACCGCAGTGGGAAGCTTGTCAATGGTTTAAAAAAATTTTTTCGGGCGTCAATTTTACGAGTCGAGCACTTTCAGCATAATGTATGCTTTATCGTATAAATCCGCCGTGCGTGTATCGCCGTGCTTATTGAAAATATCGCGCAATCTTATCGACAGGGTTTTCACCGCTCTGTCGATAAAGCCTATTACGTCGTCTTGGTAACGCCCCGCTTCGAGATGCCTAAACCATAGATAGCCGTTGCCGTGAGATACCGAGCTGCTTACGCGGTATAAAAGAGTAAAATAGTCATTCGCATTGTATGCAATGGTGTTGCCTGTGTCGACCTCTCTCATGCCCACGCCGTCGAGTACTTCCGAAAAGTAGTCTTTAACTAATTTGGTGTAGGACGGTGCTTCATTGCTTCCGTCCAATACTTTATAGGATTCGGCTATATACTCCGCAATCACGCGGAACTTGGATAGGACGATTTCACCTAATCCGACCGCATGATCGAAGTGTATATCGAAAAGCGCAAGCGCGATTTCGTTGAATATGTCAACCGATTCGCTCATTGAGCTTTGCGGTAAACCTCTAAGCTCATTAACTATATTCTGAAATTTATCCTGCAATTGTTCGAGCTCGTCTGCTTCGCGTATGTGCGTTTCAACGTCTTGCGCCGCAGGGGCGATATCGTTTTGCTCTATCGGAAAGTTGCCGTACCGCGCGGTTAGGTAATTTAAGGTTTCGGTCTGTATTTCGTCTAATCTTTCTTTGCTGATTTCTTTTATAGACTTAGGATGGACGATGCGCGTAAGATAGTTGTACGCCGCCGACTGTTCGCCCAAGTATTGCTTTATTATTTTTTGAAACGTGACGGACTTGTCGCATAGAAAGGGCAGGTAAGTGCGAGATAATTTTTCGAGCTTACCATAATCGTTCCCTACGAACGGCAAGAATTTACGCGCGGCTTGTTTGTAATTTTTTTCCAATTGCTCGTTATCCAAGCAACCCGTCGCCACCAGTGATTTGTCGCCGTAGTATACGTCGTACTCGATGAGCGCAGGTTGGTAGTTGAACAGTTCAAGCTTGTCCCGATCGATACCGCCCGCATCTCTCATCGCTATCAGCGCGCGGCTTTCCATTACGTTACGCAAGCATAGCGCGCTCGTGGCCGAGGCGTCGTTTAAGAACAGTATGGATTTAATAAGGCTGAGCGCGTTCGACGCTATCGAAAAGTCCATAGCTTGGTCGAACAGCGTCAGCGTTTCGTCCAATAAGAATAAGTACGGCTTGTGCCGCGCCTTTATTCGGCTATACAGTTGTACGAGCCGTACTTCCGAATCGGTTTTTTGCTCGCAACAGTACCTATATTTCTTTCCGCTGCCGCACGGGCAGGGGTCGTTTCTTCCAATATCCATGATTGTATTAATAATAATATAGACAGAGTGAGTTTGTCAAGATGCCGTAACCGTAAACGGGCAAATCGTATATTTAAGTAAATAAATGGCAAAAACATATCTAAATCAATTGATTTTTGGTTTTCAATCTTGTATAATATAAAGACTATTACTATCTTATTTGGTGTAGGTGTCACAAGTGTTTAAGTTTAAGCGCATTGTTATAGGAATATTAGCCGTAGTGCTTTCTACGAGTATGCTCACGGGCTGCTCATTCTTCTCGCACGATTACGAACGCGACTATCAGCAAGAGATTGCGCGCGTAAAATCTTACGATATCGAAAATACGGTCAGCTACGAGGACGAAGAGGACGACGGCAAGGTAAAGAACAAAACCGTTACCTACACGACCTCGGCAAGAACCATTTACAAAATGGATCTCATGGAATACGTAAACAGCAACGCGAGCTCGCTTTCCTCGTCGTTCGGCACCGACTACGAGGGCTTGTATAAGTACGCCGCAAAAATGCTTATCAATGTTGAGCTCGTTACCAACGAGGTGGACGCGCTCATCGATTGCGGCAATATTAAGTGGGGTCTCACCGAGCAAAACGCCGTTAAACGCAGCATCTATTCGGTAATTGACAACACCGTTAAGAACTACAAGAATGAAATTCTCGCCGAGAAAGACTACGAGGAAATCTCGGACGACGACGATGACGATACTACTTCTACCGACACGACCTATCCCGTAAAGCCCGACCAGACTGACACTGACGTGCCCGAAGAGGACGACACTGTGGTGTGGGAGCCCGATATTATCGTCCAGCCCGGCAACCACGGCAGCGAGTTCGAGCGTTCGCTCGACAACGAGGCTATGCGCAGGTTCCTGTCGCTTATCAAGAGCCGCGTCGAGGACGATTTCCGCATTACGGGCGACGAGCGCAAGAATATCGACGCCGAGATCGAAGAGATCGATAAGCGCATTGACGAGCAGGGCATTGCTTCGGTGTATCCCGTTATCGGCACGTATCCCACTTCGAACGAGAGCCCGTTCGGGTATATCATGTACTATCTCAGCGGCAAGTCGATAGAGCGTTCGCAAAAGATTACGGCGTTGCAGAATTACCTTTCGGACAGCGTTACGGTCGATACGCAAGAGGTAAGCGACCGCTTTACCACAACGCTCAACGACCAAAAGAAAGAATACACCGACGATATCTCGGCGTTCGACACCGCGATTTCCGGCGGCAACACGACCATACTTTATTATCCCAACGCAAATTACTTCTACGTTAAGCATATCCTTTTGCCGTTCTCGGACGCGCAGAAAGCCGATCTTGACGCATACGTTCATGAGTTAGAACATCGCAACCTCGAAGACAACGAGCTGGATGAACTGGTCAACGCCTACCGCGAATCGCTTGTTCAGTCGATCAAGTGCTATCCGCATGTGGACGGTGAGGACGATCTTAGCCGTGAAATGACGGTCAACGACGTTATGAACCACGTCAAGTCGGTCATGCAACCGCTCGCGTCATCCGTACGTAGCGCTGATCTTGCGTTCGACGATCTTATCTATCTTTACAATACCGACCCCGGCGCGTTCGATAACAACCAAGGCTACGTAGTCAAGTACAAGCTCGCCGACGGCGAGAGCGAAACGTATATGCAAGAGTTCGCGGACGCCGCGCGCGAGATGCGCGACACGCTCAAACCCGGTCAGGTGCTTTACAAGCCCGTTATCACCGATTACGGCGTGCATATCATGTACCTTGCTTCGATCACCAAGCCCGGCGAGGTGTCGCTGTACGACTACACCACGCCCGGTCAGCTCGAAACATACTACGACATTTTCGAAGATCCGATCAAGTCGGCGCGCGAGAGTGCGGCATACGCGACTTGGGAAAGCAACGTTCTCACGTATAACTACAACAAAAACTCCGAGATGTTCGAGAAGAATTTCAAGGATCTTTGGGCCGATTAGTTCGAGCGCGTATACCTCGCGCAATAGTTCGTCAAGCTGCGGTTGCCCTCGGGTCATGTACGGGGGTGTGCACTCCCCGTCGTGCAACCTTGCTTTCCTGCTCTTGTGCGGGTCCCCGCGCTCTCACATACGTCCTAATTGAAATAACTAACGTAAAGAAACTAATTGGGTGAAACGAAACAAAACCTACTTAGTAAATACACAACACTAAAAGTTTCTTGCTTACTTCTTTTCAAAGAAGTAAGTAAGTTTTTTTAAAACACATGGAGATATAAATCATGGCAAAATTCGGTGGATACAACCGCGGCATGGGCGGTGGCGGCATGAACATGCAGCAAATGATGCAGCAGGCGCAAAAGCTCCAAGAGCAAATGAACCAAGCCAAAGAACAGCTCGAAGACGCGCGCGTAACAGGCACTGCGGGCGGCGGCGCGGTCACGGTCACGCTCAGCGGCAGTAAGCGTTTCATCTCGATCGAGATCAAGCCCGAGGTCGTCGATCCCGACGACGTGGAAATGCTCGAAGACCTCATCACCGCCGCGACGAACGAAGCGTACGCAAGTGCGGATGAGCTTGTTAAGAACAGCCCGCTCGGTCAGCTCGGCGGCGCGTTCTAATAATGCGTTGCATATAAATAATGAAAGAGATCAAGAGCGTCGCCGCGCTCGCGAGCCGTTTCGGCACGCTGCCCGGCGTCGGGAAAAAAACGGCGCTCAGGTATGCGTATGCCGTTATAGATATGTCGGATAGCGAGGTCGACGCGTTTTGCGCCGCGCTCAAAGAGGTTAAGCAAACCGTTAAGCTGTGTGCGCACTGCGGCAATTTCACCGACGACGACGTTTGCGAGATTTGTCGCGCGCGCCCTACCAAGCATATATGCGTGGTCGCGTACCCCAAGGACGTAGCGGCTATCGAGAAAACGGGCGCGTTCGACGGCGTGTACCACGTGCTGCACGGCACGCTCTCGCCGATGAACAACCGCACGCCCGACGACCTCAATATCAAGTCGCTGCTATCGCGGCTGGGCGAGACCGAGGAAGTGATCGTCGCGACCAATCCCGACGTGGAAGGCGAAGCGACGGCGGTGTATCTCGCGCGGCTCATCAAGCCGCTCGGCGTCAAGGTCACTCGTATCGCACAGGGCATATCCATGGGTTCGGAGCTCGAATACGCCGATGCGGTAACGCTGTCGCAGGCGATAGGGCGTAGAACGATCTTGTAACCTACTTTTTTGAAAAAGAATCAGGCAAAGAAAAGCTACGTTGACATCTTTGCGTATATTATAGTTTACCTTTCAATTATGTGGCGTTAGTCTTTTACCTACGCCACTCTTCTTTTGAAAAAATCCAACGGGTACGAAGAATGATACAGGTCACTAAGGAACAGTTTAGGAATTTTTTTGTTTGCTATCACGGGTTCGACGAGTTTTTCGGGCTGGACGAGAACAGCGCGATAACCGAGATATTCGGGCGGCTACGCTCGGTGCAGTTCGATCCGCTCAACGTAGTGGGCAGGAACGCCGAGCTTGTCCTTTTCTCGCGCAGTAACGCCGTTACGCGCGACGGGTTTTACAACGCGCTGTATTCGCGGCGCGAGCTGGTAGACGGTTGGGATAAGATGATGTGTATTTACTCGGCGCGTGATTTTTCGAAGTTCGCGTTCGTGCGCAAAAGCTCGACGGAGCAGTATCGCACGGTCATGTCGTGGCGCGGACAGGACGAGTGCCACGCGTTTACCGAGGATATATATAACTATATAAAAGAGCACGGCGATACGCTCGTGACCGATATCCCGTCGCCCAAGACGGGCAATACGGGTTGGGGTCCGTCCAAGGCGGCGGGTGTGTGCTGCGAGTACCTATGGAACAGCGGTCGGATAGTCGTGTCGCGCAAGAAGGGCGTAGTCAAGGCGTTCGATATAACCGAGCGCGTGCTGGGCGTTGATCCGACCGAGAACGCGTTCGACGATTTCGACGCATTCATGCGTTGGTACGTTAAGCGCAGGATAGCCGAGGTCGGCGCGGCGCGTAACGCCAAGGGCAGTCAGTGGCTGGGCGCGTACCTCGAAAACAACGATTTGCGAAATTCGGCGATAGCTGAGCTGAAAGAGCGCGGCGAGATAGTTCCTGTATGCGTGGATGGGGATAAGCACGAGTATCTTGTTTGCGCGGGCGACGAGAAGTATTTTGACTTTACGCCGGCCTCCGATCGCGCCGTGTTCCTCGCGCCGCTTGATAATATGCTTTGGGATAGGACGGCGGTCAAGATTATCTTCGATTTCGATTACAGCTGGGAAGTATACACGCCGCAGGCTAAGCGCAAGTTCGGGTACTACGTATTGCCTATATTGATAGGCAATCGGCTTGTCGGCAGGATAGAACCCGTGCTCGATAAGAAGCGTGCGGAGCTTACCGTTAAGAACGTTTGGTTCGAGCCGAGCTATACCCCGTCCGCCGACGATGAGAAAAAAATATCGGACGAGCTTAATCGATTGGCGAAGTTTTTAGACGCGTTACTTCTTTTGAAAAAGAAGTAACCAAACAACCTTTAAATTTTAAAGGCACGGTGTAATAGCCGTGCCTTTTTGTGATATTTTTTATTTGACGGTATAAATCTCTTTATACCGTCAATAATCGTGTGTATGAAAAAACTTCGCATTATTGGTAAAAAGATAGTAAGTATATTGCTGTCGGTCGCTATATTTTTCGGCCTTCCGTTTATATTTTCTGCGTGTATAGATAATAATAACTATGAAGGCGAGCTACTGCGGTTGCATATCCGTGCGAACTCGAACGATGAGTGCGATCAAGCGGTCAAGCTCAAAGTACGCGACGCGATCAACAAGTACGTGTCGACCAACGTCGACAAGACGACTTTCGACGAGGCGTACGCCGATATAGAGTCGCGGCTCGACGAGCTGAGCGAGATAGCGGACGGTGTGCTCCGCGCCAACGGTTATACTTACGGCGCGAACGCCAAGCTCACCAACGAGTATTTCCCGTCGCGCAAGTATAAGGAAGTAACGGTGCCAGAGGGCTATTACGACGCGCTTATCGTCGAGCTGGGTGAGGCGAAGGGCGACAACTGGTGGTGCGTGATCTATCCGCCGTTGTGCTACGGCGAGGACTTCCAATACAAATCGTTTTTTGCCGAGCTGTTCGGTTAAGCAATAAATACAAAGGAAGAAAACAATGATAAAGAAAAGTACGATCCCGTCAATTAATCTTCGCGTGTTTGCCGTGGCGATCGCGATTTTGGTCCTGGCGTTTGCGGGGCTTGCGATCGCGCCTGCGGTGTACGCGGACGTGGTAAAGGGCAATACCTACGGCAACGTCGCCGCGGTGCAGGCGCGGCTTGCTACGCTCGGCTATTACAAGTCGACCGTCGACGGCAAGTGGGGGAGCGGCACGCTGTCCGCAGTCAAGCGGTTCCAGACCGATAACGGGCTTAAAGCGGACGGGGCGGTGGGCACTGCCACTGCCAATGCGCTAAAAATCAAGCTTCCCGTTACGGGTAGCGTGTCGCAGGGCAAAACCACGGCCAACGTTGCGGCGATACAGGCGCGGCTAAAAACCTACGGGCTGTACACGGGCACGGTGGACGGCGTGTGGGGCAACGGCACGCTGCGCGCGGTACTTCGGTACCAGTCGAACAACGGACTGACCGTCGACGGCGTAGTCGGCGCGGGCACGGCGAGTAAGCTCGGCTTGACGCTTTCTTCGTCGGCGCGGTCGGGCGGCATTTCCGCGGGCAAGACTTCCGCTAACGTTAAAGCCGTGCAGAACGCGTTAAAGAGCGCGGGGTATTTCTCGTCGACCGTAGACGGTGTTTGGGGCAAGCGCACCATGTGTGCCGTTATGAGCTTTCAGTCCGACTGCGGGCTCACGGTGGACGGAGTGGTGGGCTTGGGCACGGCGAAGAAGCTGGGCATAACACTGCCCGCGAGCGGCGGCGGTAGCACGGGCGGAAGCTCCGGCAGCACGACCAATATTTCGCAGAGCGATCTCGATCTTCTCGCGCGGTGCGTGTACGGCGAGGCGCGCGGCGAGCCGTATAACGGGCAGGTTGCCGTTGCGGCGGTAGTGCTTAACCGCGTGCGCTCGTCCAAGTTCCCCAATACCATTTACGGTGTTATTTATCAGAAGCACGCGTTCACTGCGGTCAGCGACGGGCAGATCAATCTCACGCCCAACGAGACGGCGTACAACGCCGCGCGTGACGCGCTTAACGGCTGGGATCCCACAGGCGGATGCTTGTACTATTATAATCCCGCTACCGCCACGTCGAGCTGGATTTGGTCGCTCACCGTGCATATCAAAATAGGCAGGCATAATTTTGCGCTTTAACCTACTTCTTTTGAAAAAGAAGTAGGCAAGAAAACTTTAAGTTAAAAATATAAGCATTATAAAACTTATTCTATTCTAAAATAATTTTGAATTACAAAAGAGGTTGAAATGACTAACAGAATTTACGAAAAACGCAGTTACGCCGTTATCATTGCGGCGATAGTATCGTCACTTGTTCTTATACTGGGCGGCACGATCACGGGGCTTATTTGCGCGGTGCAGAAGCGGCACGAGGCGAATGCGCCCGACAACAGTCGGCTGATGGCGGAGTATCTTTTGTCCGACGCTGCGGCGGGGCTTAAAAGCACTATGTCGGCGCTCAGGCTTTGCACAGACGCCGAGCCCGTGGAAACACTCAAATCGACGGCGCTCGTTCATGCGGTGCGCGCCGAGACAGCGCTCGAATGTCACGTGGACGAATGGTACGAAAATCGCAATAAGGAAGCGTTCCTTAATGACATGGCGGTCGTGCTCCACTCGTACACGCCCGAACAGACTATCGAGCTTGCCGATACGCTATACGAGTTTGCGTCTATGTTCCAGGCTAGTGTGGCGGACGGCAGTGACTTCGAGTATAACGGCGAGATCATGGGCGGTGGCGCTACCGACGAGGACGAGCAAAAAGAGATCACCGACGAGGACAAGCAAGCTGCGAGCGAGCTCGTAAAGACCGCGCTTAACGTAAGCGCTGCCGAGTTCGTCGGTGCGTACGGCGGGCATATAGAGTTCTTTATAGAGCGCGACGGCAAGACGGGCTACGCCGTGGTGTGCGAGGATAAGATAATCGAGTATTCGTTCATGCGTGACGGCGAGGCGCAAACCGATATAGACAGCGCCAAGACGGTCGCGCTTGAAGCGGCGAAGGCGTGCGGCTACGACGGACTCAAAATCAAATGGGCGGAACAAACGGGTAAATCGGTGTCCGTGCTTATGTGCCGCGAGTACGACGGCGCGCTCGCGTGCGACGATTATGCTACCGCGGTAGTGTTCGGCGACGAAGTGGTCGCGTTCTCGGCGGGCGGTTGCGGCAACGAGCATCACGATATTCCGTCCGTTAAAAAGACGGAGGCGGAAGCGCGCAAGGCAACTCGCGACGGCGGCGAGGGCGTGCTCGTCGTTCGCAAAAAGGGCGATAAGGAACGCATTTGCTACGAGTACCGCTACGAGCTGGACGACGGCGTGCATTACGTTTACGTGTGCGCCGAGAGCGGCAAGCAGATCGAAGTTAAGTAAGGGAATAGGGCGTAGGGCTCGGGGCACGTTGTCGCTTGGTTTGATTAATTTACCGTTGACCGTGCCGTGAGCCCTATTTTTTTAATTAATAAATTAAATTCCCTTATAGGACTTGACAAATCGTCGGGTTTCTTGTAGAATATCTGTATATGTACAATTATAAGTATATATAGTTTAGATGAGGGTAATTATGACTAAAACAATCAGGTCGATTATAGCCGCCGTTACGGGTTCACTCGTTTGCGGGCTGAGCGCATTTGCGCTCGGCGCATTGCCCGTCGCGTTTGCTGACGAGAACGAGGAAGCCGCTGCGGCAGTATGGGAGCAAGAACCCTCTATCGTTCAGTGGGCGGCGGGAAAGTTCGACCCGACCGTTAACGTTATTAATATGAAGCCCGCGGGCGAGTACGAGATCTCGTACGTAGGGATCGTAACCGACGACGAGGATCACACGGCTATTACGGTATCGCTCGAAGGTGCAGGCGGTAGCATTACGCCCGTAAATCTCGGCAGTATTCCCGTTCAGGTCGTTATCGACGAGGACGACGAAGATAACTACTTTTACCAAATTGTAGACAATAACAACGATAACTACGTAGCCGCGATAAACGCGCTTTCCGTCGGTTCGTACGGTTTGCATGTAACGAGCACGACCATAGGTATCGACGAATACGTTTCGTTCAATATTCTTAAAGAAAACGGCTGGGTAACTATTCCGAGCATCAACACTTGGTCGTACGGCAGCTTCGACGTAACGCAGAATATCATACTCGCGGAAGCTGCGCACGTTCCCCAAAACGACAGAATTCATTTCTCTATCTGCGACGCGTTCGGCAATCAGCCGATCGAGGATATAAATGTTATTCTGAGCTCCGATCCCACGTATCCCAATCATTATCAATTCGTAGGCGAATATATCGAAAGAGCCAATGCTCTTGCCGCGGACGAATACATTCTTCATGCTTGGGTGAACGCCGACGACGAATACGGCTACTTTGAGACCGATATTCCGTTCCGTGTTTTCCAGGGCTATAACAGCTGGGTTAAAACGCCGTCCGTAGTGCTTTGGGAATACGGCAGCTTTGACCGCGAAACCAATTTCATTATATCGGAAGTCAAGTATGCGGTGGAGCTCGGCGAGAGCGAGCGTAACGATGCGATCACTTATACGATTACCGATGCCGAAGACAATCCCATAACAGATCTCGAAGATTTCTCCGTAGTGTCGAGCGGCATGGTGGGCGAGAAGCAAGCCGAGGCGCTTGCTAAGCTCGAAGCGGGTGAGTACAACCTTACCGCTACAGTTAAGGGTTCTTCCAACTACTACGATATGGCGCCCGTCACTACCAAATTCAACGTACTTAAAGCGACTAACAGCTGGACTGTTATCCCGTTCGTCGAGCAGTGGAAGGTCGACGAGTTCTTCTCCGACCGTAACACCCCCGTCGCTACCCCCAAGTGCGGAGAAGCTGTTATCGTTGTAACCGATGCGGAAACGGGCGAAGAAGTTTATTATGACAGCGCGAACGGTATCAACCGTTTGAACGAAATGCGCCCCGACTCGTACCTTATGACGGCGATCGTAGAGGCGTCCGATAACTACACGGGGCTCAGCCATACGATACTGTTCAGAGTATTCTCGGCGGACGAGATCGTGTCGGGCGGCGGACTGCCGTGGTGGGCGGTACTGCTTATCGTGGTCGGCTCGCTCGGCGTGGTCGCGGGCGTGATTGCGATACTTCACGTTAAAGGCGTGCTCAGCCTGTTCACCGGCAAGATGATAGCGTCCATGCGCGCCAAGGCGGACATCGACGCGACCATATCCGCAGTACGCGCGGGCAAGATAACTGCGTACGCACAACGCACCATGATGATGCTCGAAGCTGAAGCGCGCGAGGAGCAAGCCGCGCTCGAAAGCGGCGAGGGCAATAACGCAGATACGCCCGAGCTCGAAGCGGCGCAGACAAAAGAGGAAAAGAAAGCGGCTAAGGAAGCCGAGGCGCTCGAAAATAAGGCGGACGCGCTCGAAACCAAGGCTAAAAAGCTCAAAAGCAAGTCGGGAAATAAATCAGCGGAAAAGAAAGCCGAGGAGCTCGAAGCCCAAGCCGAAGCGGCTCGCGACATAGCGGGCGCGCGCAAGCAGAAAGCCAAGAGCACGGCTAAAAAGCCCAAGACCGCACAGCCCAAGGCGGAAACGCCCGTTGCCGAGGACGGTATGATAATCGACGAAAAAGCGACCATACCCCCGCCCGAGGAAGCCGAACAGGCGTCCGCCGCAAACAGCGAAACCAACGAATAAGGAGAGCAACCTCATGTCTATCAAGAAAGAACTCGCAAGGGAAATCAACATACTCGAACAAGAAATAAAGATCCTCGAAGAAAAACGGTCGCGCTCGCAGGCGGTCATTATTGAAGCGCTTCTGAGCCACGTCGCACCCGATGAGCGTGACGTAGCGTACTTCCGTGCGTTCACCGAGCAGATCAATCTCAAACGCGAGCGCGTTCAGAAGCTTACGACCGAGCTCGAAAAGATAGTTAATAAAAAGAAATAACGGACAAAGAGGTGCGTTTCGGCGCACCTTTTTATTGCGTAATTAAGGACAACCATGGCAAGAAGCAAATACATACTTTCAATCGATCAGGGCACGACGAGTTCGCGCGCGATAATTTTCGACGAGCACGGCGAAATCAAATCGATCGCGCAGACCGAGTACGCTCAGCTCTATCCGCAGGAAGGCTGGGTGGAGCAAGCCCCGCTCGAAATATATTCGTCGGTCGCGTCTACTATGAGCGAGGTGCTCGCGCGTTGCGGGCTTAACCGCACCGATATTGCCGCGATCGGCATAACCAACCAGCGCGAAACGACGATCGTTTGGAACAGGGTCACGGGTATGCCCGTGTACAATGCAATCGTGTGGCAGTGCCGCCGTACCGCGGATATGTGCGACAAGCTAAGAGCCGACGGCTACGCCGACATGATTTACAACAAAACGGGTTTGACTATCGACGCGTACTTCTCGGCGACCAAGCTTAAATGGATACTCGATAACGTTCCGTCGGCGCGCAAACAGGCGGAAAAAGGCGAGCTGCTGTTCGGTACGGTCGACACCTACCTTATGTGGAAGCTGTCGTCGGGCGAGATCTTCGCAACCGACTACACCAACGCGTCGCGCACCATGCTCTTTAATATTCATACCCTCGATTGGGACGACGAGCTGTTAAAGCTTTTCGGTATCCCGCGGCAGATGCTGCCCGAGGTTCGCCCGAGCGGTTCGCTGTTCGGCTATACCGATAGCGAGGTCATCGGCGCGCGCATACCTATCGCGGGCGTTGCGGGCGACCAGCAGGCGGCGCTTTTCGGGCAGAAATGTTTTAAGCGCGGTATGCTCAAATGCACGTTCGGCACGGGCTGCTTCCTTCTTATGAACACGGGCAACGACGCGATAGTCAGTCGGCACGGGCTTGTTACTACGCTCGCCGCAGGCACTTCGCACACTCCCACCTACGCGCTCGAAGGCAGCGTGTTTATGGGCGGCGCGGTCGTTCAGTGGATGCGCGACCAAATGAAGCTCGTAAACACCGCCGCCGAAACCGAAATATCGATGCGAGCGGTAGACGACACGCTCGGCGTGTATATTGTTCCCGCGTTCGTCGGCTTGGGTGCGCCGTACTGGGACGCTTACGCGCGCGGCACGATAACAGGTCTTACGCGCGGCGTTACGCGCGATCACTTTATCCGCGCGGGGCTTGAAAGCATTGCATACCAGGTCAACGACGTACTCGTCGCTATGGAAAAGGACAGCGGCGTGGTCGCTACTCGGCTTTCCGTCGACGGCGGCGCGTCGGCAAACAATGCGCTCATGCAGTTCATGGCGAACATTTCGGGTATCGACGTTATCCGTCCCAAGACCGTCGAAACGACTGCACTCGGCGCGGCGTTCCTTGCCGGTCTTACCGTCGGCGTGTACGACCCTAACGGACTGGAAAATCTTTCGCACGACGAAACGCTGTTTGCGTCGTTCATGGCGGATGATACGCGTAAAGAGCTCTTGGACGGCTGGGCGGCGGCGGTCAAAAAGGCGAGAGGGTAAGAATAATTAGGGATTGTAAATTAGAAATTAGGAATAGATGCTGTAATTTGGATAGGCGTGCTTCGGTACGCCTTTTTTATTGCATTAAAATTCTTTTCATGATACAATACCGTTATGAATAGCGGAACGGTCATAGGAAGATTTGCGCCCACGCCGAGCGGGTTCATGCACGTAGGCAATCTTTTGTGCGCTACGGTCGCGTATCTTTCGGCTAAAAGCAAGGGCGGCAAGTTCATTATTCGTATAGAGGATCTGGATGCGCCGCGTTGTCCGCGTTCCGCCGCGCTCGATATCCTCGCCACGCTCGAAGCGGTGGGCATTACGAGCGACGAGCCTATAATCTGGCAAAGCGAACGCACGGCGGCGTATAGCGCGGCGACCGAGCTTATCTCTACGTGTGCGGAAGTCTATCCGTGCTTTTGTACTCGCGCCGAACTGCACGCGCCCGAAATAAAGCGATTGCCCGACGGAGGAATACTCTATCCCAAAACCTGCAAAGCTCTATCGTCGGCGGAAAGAACAGAGCGCGGCTCGCGCATGACCCCGTCGCTTAGAATATCCGTGCCCATTGAGACGATAACCTTTACGGACGGCATTTGCGGCGAGCAGTGCCAAAACCTACCAACCGAGTGCGGCGACTTTATTATCAGACGAAGCGACGGCGTGTATGCGTATCAGCTTGCGGTGGTTTTGGACGACGGCGAAAGCGGCGTGACTGAGGTCGTGCGCGGCGCCGATCTCTTGTACGATACCGCGCGGCAAATCTATTTACAGCGGCTTTTGGGTCTGCCCACGCCCCGATATTACCATATCCCGCTCGTTTGCGACAAAACGGGAAGGAAGCTCAGTAAGAGCGAGGGCGACAGCGCAAAACGGCTGTTCAAGACTTACACCCCCGAGCAGATAATTGGTAAGCTCGCGTTTGCCGCTGGCATTATCGACGAGCCCCGCCCGACCGATTTAAAAAGCCTTATACCGATATTCTCCGTCGATAAGATCCATAAGGACAAAATAATACTCGATAATTAATTTTTCGATTTCTCCCTTATTTTGCTTGACAACGTACCGTATAAGCTATATAATATCGTTAGTAGTTGCGCTATGCGAACCAAAGTTGCATAATGCGAACGACTACCGAATATTATTACTTAGGAGGTGCGAATATGTCATTATCACAAACAGCGGCGGGCGAGAGCATGATGGTCGTTCGCGTGGAAGCGGATACTAAAACGCGCAAGCATCTCGAAAACCTCGGCATCATGTCGGGCGCGGAGCTGACGCCCCTTTCTTTTTCTGACGGCAATATGATAGTGCGTGTTCACGACGCACGTATCGCGTTAAACAGCGATATTGCCAGCCATATTATAGTTCGTAAACGCCCCGTGTTCGCCTAGAATTTTAAGCGAGCGCTTTTGGGCGTTTTTATTTGCCATGCGGTTAGCAATGGCGAACTCAAATATATTTACGGAGAATAGGTCATGGAAAAAAGGTTATCCGAATTTGCACCGCAGGAGAGCGGGAGCGTAAAGAAGGTAGAGGGCGAGGGGCGCATCAGGCGGCGTTTGTTCGATATGGGCATTACACCCGGCGCGGAAATAACAATGCGCAAAAAAGCGCCGCTCGGCGATCCTATCGAGATCAACGTTCGCGGGTACGAGCTCACGCTCAGAAAGACCGAAGCGGAATGCGTTGTTATGGAGATAGATTAGTAATTAACTATAATTTATTTATTCGGCGGATAAGTGCAGCCGAAAAAGGAGTTAAAGAATGAAGATAGCACTGATAGGCAACCCTAACTGCGGCAAGACCACGCTGTTCAACCGTTTGACGGGCAGTACCGCGCACGTCGGTAACTGGCCGGGCGTTACGGTCGAAAAGCGCGAGGGGCTGTATAAAGGGCTCAAAAAGCAAACGGACGAGCGCATAGAGATAGTCGACCTTCCGGGTATCTACTCGCTTTCGCCGTACACGCCCGAGGAAATCGTGTCACGTAACTTTATGATCGACGAGCATCCCGATCTGATCATAAATATCGTTGACGCGACCAACCTCGAACGCAATCTGTACCTCACCACGCAGGTGCTCGAAGCGGACGTGCCCGTGCTCGTCGCGCTCAACATGATGGACGCCGTAGAGCGTTCGGGCGACGAGATAGATGTGGACGGATTGTCGACCGCCCTCGGCGTGCCCGTGAACGCGATAAGCGCGTTAAAGGGTAAGGGTGTAAAAGAGCTTATGCAACGCGCCGTCGAGCTCGGCAAGACTGAGCGAAAGGGCGTGAGTGTGCTTGAAAACAGCGAGTGTTTTAAGTTCATAGAGCGCATTCGCGATACGCTCGCCGCAGAGAAGATAGAGCATCCGCTGTTCCACGCGACAAAGCTAATAGAGGGCGATACGGCGGAATGCACGCGCTTTCCCAACGTAGCCAAGGCGATAGAGGGCGTTAAGAATAAACTGCCCGACAACGGCTACGACGGCGATTACGAGGCGTTCGTTGCCGATATGCGTTACCGCTACATAGCCAAGAATTACTCGCCCTGCCTTAAACGCGCCACGCACGAAAAGCGTTTGTCGCGGTCGGACAAGGCGGACAAGGTGCTTACCCACCGCGTGTGGGCGATACCGCTTTTCATAGTTATAATGTTCGTGGTTTTCCACGTTACGTTCAGCGAGGATATACTGTTCCTCAATTCGCTTTTCGGCGTGACGGTCAATAACGAGCTGTTCGCTTCGGCGCTCATGATCGAGCCGGGCGAATGCGGCGTGCCGAGCCTGGGCGTGTGGTTGCAAAGCCTACTCGGCTGGTGTACGGGCAGTCTTATAGACGTTTCGCGCGAAGGGCTTATCGCCGCAGGCTACGAGGGGACCTGGGTAGAAGGCTTCCTTTGCGACGGCTTGCTGTCCGGTATCGACTCGGTTCTTTCCTTCGTGCCGCAAGTGCTTCTTCTTTATCTTTTCCTTTCCATTATGGAAGACACCGGATACATGGCGCGCGTTGCGTTCATACTCGACCGCGCGTTCCGTCGGTTCGGTTTGTCGGGTAGGGCGTTCATGCCGCTCCTTATGTGTTTCGGCTGCGCCGTGCCCGGAATTATCGCTACCAAGTCGCTCGAAAACGAGAAAGAGCGTAGGCTCACTATCATGCTGTCCCCCTTCTTCTCGTGCGGGGCGAAGCTGCCGATCTGGGCGACGTTTGCCAGCATTATGGCTAACACGTATTGGAACGGCTACGGCGACCTTACCGTGTTTATAATGTACTTTATGGGTATCGCGGTTGCGATAATCGCCGCCGTCATTCTTAAAATGACGATGCTCAAAGGCGATCCGCCGCCGTTCATTATGGAGCTTCCCGCATACCACCGTCCGCAGTTCAAGTCGACTATGATCCATTTGTGGGATAAAGCCAAGCACTTGCTCGTGCGCACGGGTACGGTCATTGCCGTTTCGATCATCGTTATTTGGTTCCTGTCGTCCTTCGGCAAGGGCGGATACTGCGATATCGACGTCAGTATCCTCGGCTATATCGGCAGGGGCTTGCAGTATTTGTTCTATCCCGTGTTCGCGGCGCCCAACGGGTTTGTAAGCACGGCGGCGTGCAACGAGTACGCGTGGCGGTTCGTCGTTGCGGCGTTCACCGGGCTTATCGCCAAAGAGATGGTCGTAGCAACGCTCGGCACGCTCGCGGGCGTGGACGGCGACGCTATTCTCGAAGGCGCGGCGTCCGAAGCCGACCAGGGCGCGTTCGACGCTATGATAGGGTCTATGACCCCTGCGGCTATGTTCGCGTATATGGCGTTCAACCTGTTCAGCGTGCCGTGCATGGCGGCTGTCGGCGCGGCAATGGGCGAGCTCAACTCGCGCAAGAAGTCGGCGATAGCTATCGGGTTCTGGCTTTTGACCGCGTACGTAGTCAGCTTTGTAGTGTTCTGGCTGGGCAACTTCAATACCTATATGTGGGGCATGAGCCTTGCCGTTACGCTTATACTCATTGCGCTTATCGCGTTCGCGGCGTTCAAGCTCGTTAAAAAGTTCAAGGCGCAAAGGGTCGCGGAAGCTGCCGCGCTTGCCGCTGTCGCCGCAACCGATGACAGCGAAATCGAAAAGGAGAATACGAAATGACCGCGCTCGAAATTGTTTTGATAATACTCATAATTTTGTTCGTCGGCGGTATCGTCGGCTGGAAGGTGTTTAAAGCGGTGCGCAATAAGAAAGCCGCCAAGACGGGCGGAAGCACGTCGTCCTGCGGCTGCGGGTGCGCGGGCTGTGCCGCTTCGGGCTCGTGCCCGTCGGCTTCCGCCGCCAAGGACAAATACTACGGCGACGATCCCGACGACGCTATGCCCGAGATCAACGTTCAGTCCGAGGTTACGTGCGACTTTACGGATTTGTTGTAGAGCATTGATCTTAATAAATTATTTGACTTTTTGGGAAAATTGTGGTATAACAAATCTACAAGTTTTGAAAATTGCTCACAATGCTCAAAATAAAAAGCTCGTTGTCTGTCGTTTTTGAAAGTTGAATAAATCAAGGAGAAAACGACATGACCGATAAGGTATTGACTTGCAGAGACTGCGGCAAGGAATTTACGTTCACCGCGGGCGAGCAAGAGTTTTATGCCGAAAAGGGCTTCGAGCACGAACCTACGCGCTGCCCCGAGTGCCGCAAAGCGCATAAAGCGCAGCGCGCCGCTATGCGTAACCAAAACCGCAATAACTAAATAGCTCTTAAAAGGACGGGTGTTGCCCGTCCTTTTATTTTTTGTTGATTAGAACAATCACAGTGATTTAATAAAATAATATACTTTATTGCCTTGTTTATTTATGTATTCGTATTTCTCGCACTCAAAGCCGAGCTTTTTATTTAGCGCTATGCTTGCGGCGTTTTCTATTAAAACCTGCGCAACGGCAATTTTGAAACCTTTGTTTTTTGCATTTTCGAGAAGCTGACTGTATGCGCTTGACGCAAACCCTTTTCTTTGATAATCAGGGTATATTTCCAATCCGCAACTGACTATTGATTTTGAGCGTTGATAAAGCGAAGCGTAGCCCACTATTTCAAATTCAAACTCTATCGCATACATCTCAAAATAAGAATTATCGTAAATTTTGCTATTCCATGTGTCAATCAATTTTTTCAATTCTTCATACGAACAATGCTCATAGCCGTGTTTCTTCAAAATAGGAATATCTTTGTCCGTGTAATTTCGTAGAGTAATCATCTCATACCTCTAAAAGCTATTATAGCATATCTCAACACATTTTTCAATGATTTGATTGACGGATGATTTGCGATGTTTTTTATTTGACAAAATCGCTGTGAGTATAGCTTTTTAGAGTAACTTCATACGGCACGACCCTAAAAATCAGAACTTCGGTAAAGTAATCGTTGTGCGGACCTTCGAACGTGTCTACTGTTACTTTTACGGTAAAAATGTTCCCGTCGCGCTCTAAAATCTCAATGTCCGAATCGCCGATTTCGTAACGACGGTTAAAGCCGTAATAATCTGTAATGGCTTTTTCTATATGTGGGTGTAATAAGGTTATAGAAAGCTCGTCAATATTTTTATTATCCGTTTGCGCATGGGCACTAAATGCGTTTTGCTTATTCACGGTAAACAGCATTGAACAGATTATAATTGCCGCCAATAAAATCGATCTCTTCATATCCGTATTATGTGAATTTGTCTGATCTTATATTATTTTTGTTTGATGGGATATTGACAAAATGTTTCATGAATAGTAAAATTTAAGAATGAAAATGTTTAAGGATATTAAAAATGATGAAAAAAATAATATCGCTGTTTATATCAATCGTACTTTGTATTTGCAGTATGTTCGCGCTTTGCAGTTGCGGTTTGCTTGAAACCAATTCTGACGCGGCGAAAGAGAATTTGGAAAAACTTATAGACTGTTTGGACAAAAACGACCACAGCGGCGTTAAGGCTTTGTTCGCTTCCAACAAAATAGCCGATATACAAAACTTCGACGAGGACGTTTCTGCATTATTAAATCTTTACAAAGGAAGCTTTGTTTCGCATAATTTTGATATGCCCGGTGCAACCTTTGACGATGTAGACAACAATGTAAAAAAGAAATGGTTTATAATCGGCGCAGATATTACTACAAGCCAAGAAAAATACCACGCTATTATGTATTGGTGCGATATGGATACTTCCGATAAAGGCAACGTCGGGATTTGGTCGCTATTTATATTCAACGTAAAAGACAATCCGCTTAAAGATTATTCGTTTTACGGTGATAGCGATTGGGACGATGATAATAGAAAAGGAATTTACATTGTTAAGCCCTATAAATACATAGACATGACAATGAACATTTTACAAAGCGGTAGCGTCGAAAACGTTAAAACGCTATTTGCCCCGAAAGTGATAAATGATAATACCGCGTTCGACGAAAACGTTGAAAACTTCTTTTCGTATTATTCGGCGGAATATACGGCGTGTACCGAAATCGCTACGGATACGGATATTCAAACCGACGCCGATGGGAATATGACGAAAAGATTTCGTATGTTTTCTTATTCGATCGACACCGCCGACGGTAAGTATAGCATAGCTGTTCGGTATTGCGATAAAGACACCGAAAACAGTGAAAACGTAGGGTTACATTCGGTATATATTCGACAAGGCGAAAACTCAGCCGACCATCCGTATTGGGGCGACGGTTTATGGAGCGAAGGAATCAGCGTCGATTTAGCTCATTAAAAATTAATGACAGTCGGTTTGTAGGACATATAACGCAACTAAATTACTCGGGCTCAAAGCGGAACAAATCACATACGCACATACCCGGCACTAAAAGTTTCTTTCCTTCTTTTCAAAGAAGTAGGGCTTGACAAGTTAAATAATTTATGTTATATTGTACAATATTATTATTGATAGGAGATCATACTCGTCCATCATGGACCCATCTCAAATAGGAATATTAGTAGTATTAATAGTTTTGGTTTTTCTTTCGGCGTTCTTCTCATCGGCGGAAACGGCGTTTACGAGCGTAAGCAGGGTAAGACTGCACACGCTAGAAGCTAACGGCGTAAAATGGGCGAAGCGCGTCGGGAACATGATAGACAGATACGATAAGCTGATCACCACGATACTTATCGGCAATAACATAGTGAACATAGTGGGCTCGTCGCTCGCTACCGTTTTGTTTGTCAGTATTCTCGGCGACGGCTCGACGGCGGTCACGCTGTCCACCGTGGTGATGACGCTTGCCGTTTTGATCTTCGGCGAGATAACCCCCAAAACGATCGCCAAGGAACACCCCGAAGGCTTTTGCCGTATGTTCTGCGGCGCGATATGGCTGCTCGAAATTATATTCTTTCCGCTCACGTGGATATTCTCGCAATGGCGCAAGCTTTTGCTTAAAGTGTTCAAGCTCAAAAAATCGCCCGGCATAACCGAGGACGAGCTTTTGACGTACGTGGAAACGGCGCAGAACGAGGGCGGTATCGACGCGCACGAGTCCGAGCTCATCCGCTCTGCTATCGAGTTCGAGGACCTCGACGTGGGCGACATCATGGTCCACCGCGTGGGCGTGGTCGCCGTGAGCGAGAGCGAAAGCATGGACGAGGTCGCCAAGAAATTCCGCGAGAACGGGTATTCGCGCATACCCGTGTACAGCGGCACTATCGACACCGTTATCGGTATCATCCACGAAAAAGACTTTCTTATCGCCACGCTCGACGGCGCGACCGATTTTAAGAGCTGTATCCAGAACACCGTTTGCCTGTCGGAGAACATGAAGATCTCGGCGGCGCTACGCATGATGCAAAAGGGCAAGATCCACATGGCGGTCGTCGTCGACGAGTACGGCGGCACGAGCGGTATCATTACCATGGAGGACATACTCGAAGAACTTGTCGGCGAAATCTACGACGAGCACGACGAGGTCGAAGAATTCATTAAAAAGACGGGCGACGGCGTGTTCGTCGTCAACGGCAACGCGCCGCTCCTAGACGCTTTCGAGTATATCGGCGCGGACGTCAGGGAGGAATTCGAGAGCGCGTCGGTCGGCGGCTGGGTCACTGAGCAAATGGAAAAGATCCCCGTAGCGGGCGAAAGCTTCGACTACGACAACCTGCATATAACCGTCACTCGCTCCACGCAAAAACGCGTCGCCGAGGTCAAGATCACGGTGAGCGAGAAAGAGGAAGATTAATATCAATTAGGAATTATAAAAAACGGTGGCTGTATCGAACGCAACGATACAGCCACCGTTTTAATTTGTAATTCCTCATTCACAATTCCTAATTATCTCAACAATATCATTCGGTGTCGGGGCGATAAAGTCAGCACCGGCGCTTTCTAATTCTTCTTCTGTGCCGTAGCCGTAAAGCACGCCTATCGATTTAATCCCGTACATATTCGCTCCGTCTATATCGTGGTGGCGATCGCCGACCATTACGGTTTTCGATATCGTTAAACGCTTTTCGGTGATAGCGTAGTCTATTACTTGGTACTTCTGTGTGCGCGAGCTGTCAAGGCTTGCCGCCGCTACGAAATTGAAATACTGACTGAGCTTGAACTTTTCGAGTATGCGCTTGGAAAAGACCTCGGGCTTGCTCGTAGCCACGATCAGTCGCTTGCCCATATCTTGAAGTTCGCTAAGCACTTCGGGTATGCCGTCGTACACGCGGTTTTCGAACAGCCCGCGGTCGGAATAGTATTCGCGGTACAGCCGTACGCCCTCGTTAGCCGCTTTCTCGTCGCCGTCTACAAGTTTGAGAAAACTCTCCTTGATGGGCGGACCTAAGCACCACCTGAGCGACTGCTTGTCGGGCAACGTGCGCCCGAGCTTTTTCATGGCGTACAGTATGGAATTTCCAACGCCGTCGAACGAGTCGGTCAGCGTTCCGTCGAGATCGAAAAGTATATAGTCGAACATAATATCTCCTGCTAATTTTTTATGATGAGATTGTTTCTTTCGGGATGGCACAGCGCGGAGTGCATACGCTCGAATGCGTCGGGCGTGACTGCGCACATATTATTTATAACAGACTTCATCGTTTCGCGCTGAGTAAAGCCGTTGGCAGGGCAGGGGTTGTGAATAACCGTTACGTTGTTCTCTTTGACGAACGCCGCAGTTTCTTTTTCGCGCACGTACAGCAGCGGGCGAATGAGCGTAATGCCGCTCTTGTCGAGATAGGACTTGGGTTGAAGCGTGCTCAGCCGCCCCTCGTACATCAGGCTCAATAAAAAAGTTTCTACCATGTCGTCGGCGTTGTGCCCGAGCGCGAGCACGTTGTAGCCCAATTCGTTAAGCTTGTTATCGAGCGCGCCGCGCCGCATTTTGGCGCACAGCGAGCAAGGGTTTTTCTCCTTGCGTTCTTCGAACACGATAGGCGCGATCTGCGTGCGCACTATATGTAACGGAACGTTCAGTTCTTCGCACATGGGTTCGAGCGGCGAGAAGTCCGATCCTGCGCCCGCGTCGATCACGACGGCGCACAGCTCGAACGGGTGCGGACTGAATCTGCGGTAGGACGCGAGCGCATAGAGCAGCGCAAGGCTGTCCTTGCCGCCCGACAGCCCGACGGCTATCCTGTCGCCGCTTGATATAAGTCTAAAGTCGGCGTCGCACCGCCTGACAAGCGATAAAAGCTTTTGTAGTTTCATGGATATATTGTAGCATTGATTTTGCAGTATTGGCAAGTATTTTTTGGGGATTCTTCGTGGGGCAAAGAGATGGAAGGCAATAATTTGCGAAAAGATGTTATTCGGGCGTAAAGCAAAATTAATACATACGCCCATACACGACACTAAAAGTTTCTTGCTTACTTCTTTTCAAAGAAGTAAGGAAACTACTTGACTTTTAATACCTAAATACATTATATTAATATAGAAATATATTTAACGATATTATTCAAATAACGTTCGAATAATATTCCATATCCGGAGGGAACAATGTTTTCTAAGAAGCCGCAAGTGATCAAGCTCGATCAAAGATTTTGCGAGGGCGACGTCAACGACAACGACGTGCTTTTTATACGTATTCGCGACGAAATAACCGACAAGAACGCGCGTATCGAGGTCCCGTTCACGCACAACGCAATTATCATCAAGGGCGGCGGCGACGCGCGCTATTACCCGAGCGGCAACTACGACGTGTTCGATAGTCGCGCCGAGGTCAAGAGCTGGAAAAGCGGGCTTTCGGTCGAGGTCGTGTATATCGCGAAGGACACCGCCGTACCCATTAAATGGGGCACGCCCAACCGCATTACGCTCCGCGACGCGGCGACGGGCAGAGCGATCACGGTCGGCGCGCGCGGCGAGTTCGAAGTTACGGTTTCCAATCCCGAGCTGTTCTTCCGCAAGATAGTGGGCGTTAAGCAGGAGTTCAACCGCAACGAGTTCAGCCGCAGGTTCAGCGAAACGGTCGCTACCGAGTTCGCCGAGGTGTTCACGCACGCGGTTGCCGATCTTCAACTTACGTACGACAAGTTCGTCGAGAACAAGAAGATGATAAGCTCGCGCATGGGCGAGATCCTAAGCCCGAAGTTCGAAAACCAGTACGGGCTCAAAGTAGTCGAGTTCAAGATTGCCGACTTCGATCTTCACGACGAGGACAAGCGCGCGATGGAGCAGGTACTCGACACGACTATCGCCGCCAAGGCAGCTCGCGAGGAAGCCGAGCGCTTGGACGACAAGAACTGGGAACGGCAAAAGTATTTGCGCGAAATGGAGCTGCGCGAAAAGACTGCGTACTACGACGCTATGAAAACTAACGGAACTGCGTTCAAGCCGCGCTGCCCGCACTGCGGCGGCGAGCACGACCCCATGGCGGTGTTCTGTCCCGCCTGCGGTAAACGCGTAAGCCGCGCGCCCATCACCTGCACTTCGTGCGGCAAGGTCAACGACGCGTCGGCGACCTTCTGCTCGGGCTGCGGTAAAAAGCTGTAAGCTAATTAGGAATTAAAAAGGATAGTATCATGTGTTTTTTCAAGAAAAAGAAATCGGCGGAAAAGACCGCCCTAGATCGAGAGCTCGTAGCGAGCAACAGCCGCGCGGTAGAAACGCTTATCGTTTTGTCAGAGGACGAAGCGCTTACGAACAGGTTCAACGAGCTTAAAGAAAAGCTTAAATACCTAATACCGTTCGAGGACGGCGACGTTAAAAGCTGCGATAAGCGCATAAGCAATATTATCGACGATTTGCGTATCGAGCTCAGCAAGACTAAGGGCGCGGTAAGTGAAAAGACCGACAAGCTCATTAAGGACATAGAGCTTGCGATCGCAGCGCGCAGAACCGAGGTATAGTTTATTCGTTTATAAAACGCCCGTGTCGAACGATACGGGTGTTTTTACCTGTTTTTAAAGAGATTTTTCCTTACGCTTAGAATGCTGGAAAGAATGGCGTAGAACAATTAATAACGAACAGAAATTACTCGGGTGTAACGAAGAACAAATCACTTTCGCACATACCCGACAGTAAAAGTTTCTTGCCTACTTCTTTTCAAAGTGGCGGAAAGCAATAAATAACGTAAGGGAATTAATCGGGTGTAACAAAGAACGAAATTTTTAATTTCATACACGACAGTAAAGTTTTCTTGCTTACTTCTTTTTCAAAAGAAGTAAGGGTAAAACAATTGATTTTATTTTATAAATGTAGTAAAATACAAAGGCGGCAGAAAACGCAAAAAGCCGCATTTGTAACGAGGATATTATGGACGTAAAGAAACAACTTGCCGAGGAATTCAGCCTCAAAGAGGAGCACTGCTCGAACATCGTCGACCTACTGGATCAGGGCGACACCGTTCCGTTCATCGCGCGCTACCGCAAGGAAATGCACGGCGCGACCGACGACCAAGTCATCCGCGAGCTCAGCGAGCGGTACGAGTACCTCAAAGGTCTGATCAAGCGCAAGGAAGAAATTCAGGCTTCTATCGAGTCGCAGGGCAAGTGGACCGACGAGCTCGCTAAGGCGCTCGACAACGCGAAAACGCTCACCGAGGCGGAAGATATCTACCGCCCGTACAAGCAGAAGAAAAAGACCCGTGCATCCGTCGCTATCGCGCGCGGGCTCGAACCGCTCGCTGATATCATCGAGGCGCAAGAGCTTACTAGCTACGACGAAGCCGAGCTTACCGCGCCGTATATCGACGCGGAAAAAGAAGTTCCCGACAGCAAAGCCGCTATCGACGGCGCGTGCGATATTATCGCCGAGCGCATTTCAGACGACGCGGCTATCCGCAAGGCACTGCGCGAGCAGGCGCTTAGTTCGGGTCGCATAACCGCCGTTCTCGACGAGAGCTGCAAGGACGACGAGAAGAAAAAGGTCTACGAGACCTACTTCAAGTTCGACGAAGCGGTCGCGACCGTGCCCAGCCACCGTGTTCTCGCGGTGACGCGCGGCGAGAAGGAAGAATGCCTTAAAGTCTCGGTAGTGGTCGACGAGGTAAAGGCGCTCGCGACCATATCCGCCGCAAAGAAAAAGGCTTCGGCGTTCGACGCGCTTATCGACCGCACGATCGAGGACAGCTACAAACGCCTTATCTCGCCGAGCATAGAGCGCGAGGTCCGCGCGGAGCTGTTCGATAGAGCGAGCGAGCAAGCGATCAAAACGTTCGAGCGCAATCTCAAACCGCTGTTGTTGCAGCCGCCGCTCAAAGGCAAGGTCATACTCGGGCTCGACCCCGCGTACCGCACGGGCTGCAAGATAGCCGTTATCGACGCGTCGGGCAAGTTTCTCGACAGCGCGGTCATCTATCCCACGCCGCCGCAGAACAAGACCGAACAGGCGAAAGCGACGCTTAAACAGCTCATTAATAAATATAACGTAGACTGCATTTCGATAGGCAACGGCACCGCTTCCAAAGAGAGCGAGATCTTCGTCGCCGAGCTCATAAAAGAGCTCGACCGTCCTGTGTCGTACGCCGTTGTGTCGGAGTCGGGTGCGTCCGTGTACAGTGGCAGCAAGCTCGGCGCGGAGGAGTTCCCCGAACTCGACCTTACTATCCGCAGCGCCATATCGATCGCGCGCAGGCTTCTCGATCCGCTCGCCGAGCTCATCAAGGTCGACGTGCGTTCGCTCGGCGTAGGACAGTACCAGCACGATATGCCGCAGAAGCGGTTGGTGTCGTCGCTCGAAGCGGCAGTCGAGGACTGCGTAAACAGCGTTGGCGTCGACCTTAACACCGCGTCGTACGCGCTGCTTGCGTACGTTTCGGGGCTTAATAGCGGCATTGCCAAGAACATAGTAGAGTACCGCTCGAACAGACCGTTCGGGTCGCGCAAACAATTATTGGAAGTTCCCAAGCTCGGCGCAAAAGCGTTCGAGCAGTGCGCGGGCTTCCTCAGGATAGCCGACGGCGATAACGTGTTGGATAACACCGCCGTCCACCCCGAGAGCTACGACGCAGCCAAAAAACTGATCGAAAAGTTCGGTTATACCGAAGCCGACGTCAAGGCGTGTAAGCTCGGCGACCTTCCGCAAAAGGTCAAGGACGCGGGCGAGGAGAACGTTGCCGCCGAGATCGGCGTGGGCGTGCCTACGCTCAACGATATCGTTACCGAGCTTATCAAGCCCGGCCGCGACGTGCGCGACGAACTGCCCCCGCCCATTCTCCGTTCTGATCTCATGGACATGAACGACCTCAAAGAAGGTATGCAGATAGTCGGCGTTGTGCGCAACGTTACCGACTTCGGCGCGTTCGTCGATATATCCGTGCACCAGGACGGCTTGCTGCACATTTCAGAGATTTCAGACAGCTATATCCGTCACCCGTCAGACGTTTTGAAGGTCGGCGACAAGGTCAACGTGTGGGTGCTGTCCGTCGATAACCAAAAGCACCGTATCGCGCTCACCATGCTCGATCCCGCAACCCGCGACAAGCGCAAGGCGGATCACGAAAAGCAAAAGCAGGAGCGTGCCGAAAAGAAAGCCGAGTGGCAGAAGAATAAAGCCGAGCGCGAGCAAAAGCACGCCGAGTATCTCAAACGCAAGGAAGAACGCGAAAAGCGTCAAGCCGAATACGAACAGCGCAAGGCGAACGGCGAAAAGTTCGACCGTCCGCGCCGCGACGGAGATCGGTTCCGTAACGACGGTGAGCGTCCGCCGCGCAGGGAGTTCGACCGCAACCGCCAGAGCGGTTATCGCGACCGCGATGACGAGCGCGCGCCTTCGACCGAGAATATGACGATGGAAGAAAAGCTCGCCGCGCTCATGGGCAAGTACGGCAAAAGATAACCTACTTCTTTGAAAAGAAGTAGGCAAGAAACTTTGGGTGTCGTGTGTTTTCTTAATATTTGATTATTGATTTCACCCGAATAAGAGCGGTGCGACAGGAAGGAAGTTGCCTTTTTGTAAAGCGGTAGGCAAGAAACTTTCGGTGTCGTGTGTTTTCTCAGCGATGAGTTATTGATTTCACCCGAATAAAAGTTTCGTTTTCAAATAATATATAGGTCAACAAAGCAACGTCGGTTTTTGGCGTTGCTTTTTGGTCTGTCGGGAGTAAATATGAACAGTTTATTCATACGAGGGATAAAACTACGGCGCGCGGAAGTGGAAAGCTTCGACAGGTATCCGTTTGATATTCCCGTGATTAAAGGTTTGACGGAGCTCCAATTCGAAAAGCCCGTCACGTTTATCGTCGGGGAAAACGGGTCGGGCAAGTCGACTGTTATCGAGGCGCTTGCGGTCGCTATGGGATTGAGCGCCGAGGGCGGTACGCGGAACATGATGTACGAAACGATCAATACCACTTCCAAGCTACATGATTATCTTACCGTATTAAAATCGGGCTTGCCGCCGAAGTGGAAGTATTTTCTTCGCGCCGAATCGTTCTATACCATGGCGAACGCGTTCGAGGGGTTCCGCGAGTCGTGGGAAATGCCGATACATTCACAGTCGCATGGGGAAGCGTTTAATAGACTGTTCGATAGTTTTGCGGGTAATGGGTTATACTTAATGGACGAGCCCGAGTCCGCGCTTTCGCCGAAAAATCAAATGCGGTTGTTGACGAGAATGCACGCGCTCGCTAAAAGCGGATCGCAGTTTATTATAGTAACGCACTCGCCGATACTTCTTTCTTACTATGACGGGGTGATATTAAACGCCGACGATAATCTTCGGCATATTGATTATAAGGACACCGAGATCTTCTCGATATACAGTCGCTTTTTGTCTTGTCCCGAAAAAATGCAGAGATATTTGTTTGACGATTGAATTCATTAAAAGAAGATTAAAAATACCCCGATATGGCGAAAAACGCTTGTACAATTCGCATAAAAGTGTTATACTAAATGATAAGCTACCCGTAGAATAGGCAATATAGCTATTGTACTGGGTTACGGCGTTAAATACAAAGCTTTCGGGTTTTCCCCGTTGCGGAGGATCGTTATTTGAAAACAAGTACCAAAGTTCTAATTGCGGTAATAAGCGTTATTCTTATCGGCGTTATAATCGGCGTGGTCGTGTACGCGTCCATGGGGCTTAAAGAGAAAACGTATACCGAGCTTGTTGCCGACATCAACAGCGGAAGCGTGGTCGAGATCTATCTCGAAAACGACACCGTGTACGTGCGCACCGACGACAGCGGCAAGTCGTTCAAGTACAAGGCGTATGCCAGGTTCGAGCTTGTGACCGACGCTATCGATAGGTACTACGAAGTAAAAGGCGAGGACGCGACCGAGATCATTCTGTCGTTCAATAACCGATACGCCACTTCCATTACCGAGTATATTATTCCCGCGCTCGGGCTGATTCTGCTCGTCGTGCTTATGATCTTCATGTTCAGGGCGATGAACAATTCCACGCGCTCGACCATGGACTTCGGCAAGACCAAGACCAATATGCAGAACCAGCTCAAAATTCGGTTCTCAGACGTAGCCGGCGCGGAAGAAGAAAAAGAGGAGCTCAAAGAAATCGTCGAGTTCCTTAAAAACCCGCAGAAGTTTACTTCGGTCGGCGCGCGCGTGCCGCACGGCGTGCTGCTCGTAGGCCCGCCCGGAACGGGTAAAACCTTGTTCGCAAAAGCCGTTGCAGGCGAGGCGAACGTGCCGTTCTTCTCCAAGTCGGGTTCGGACTTTGTCGAAATGTTCGTCGGCGTAGGCGCGTCGCGTGTGCGCGATCTTTTCGATCAAGCCAAAAAGAACAGCCCGTGCATTGTCTTTATCGACGAGATCGACGCGGTAGGGCGTCAGCGCGGCGCGGGCATGGGCGGCGGTAACGACGAGCGCGAACAAACGCTCAACCAGCTGCTTGTAGCTATGGACGGCTTCGAGTCCAACGAGCATATCATCGTCATGGCGGCGACCAACCGCAGCGACGTTCTCGACCCCGCGCTTATGCGACCCGGTCGATTCGACAGACAGATCTACGTCAATCTTCCCGATGTGCGCGGCAGGGAAGCGATATTCAAGGTCCATGCGCGCAATAAGCCGCTTGCGTCGGATATAGATTTCCAAACGCTCGCGCGTATCACCAGCGGATTCTCGGGCGCGGACATTGAGAATATGCTCAACGAGGCGGCTATCCTCTGTGCGCGCGACAACCGTACGCGTATCACGATGGAGGATATGTTCGAGGCGATCGACAAGGTGGAAATGGGACCGCAGAAGAAGTCGCGGCTCGTCACTCCCGTCGATCAACGCATTACCGCATACCACGAGGCGGGGCACGCTATCGTATCGCGCGTGGTCAAGGGCTGCGATCCCGTACACGAGGTCACGATCATTCCGCGCGGACAGGCGGCGGGCTATACCATGTATCGACCCGATAACGACAATAACCATATAGCGGTAAGCCAGCTTTTGGGTAGGCTTGCGAGCGTTATGGGCGGACGCGCCGCGGAAGAACTCGTTATAGAGGACTACACGGCGGGCGCGTGCGGGGATATTCAGCAGGCAACAAACATGGCGCGCAAGATGGTCACCGAGTGGGGTATGTCTGAAAAGATTGGACCTATCTACTACGGCGGAAGCCAAGAGGTGTTCCTCGGGCGTGATTACCAGACCCAGCATTCGTATTCCGAAAGCGTGGCTAACGCGATCGACGCCGAGGTCAAACGACTTATCGACGAGGGACACGCAAAAGCCGTCAAGGCGCTTACCGATAACCGCAAGATTTTGGATAACATGGCGCGCGTGCTTATAGAGTGCGAGACCATCTATACCGAGGAAGTCGATATGCTCATGAACGGCGCGTCGCCCGAGGAAGTCAAGGCCGCGCTCAATGAGCGACTGAGCTACAAGGCAGCGCACCGCGACGACATGGAAAAAGCGCCGATAAAGTCGCTGTCAGACTTCAATGCCGTGACCGAGCGCGAAACGTCCACAACGCCGACTGCGCCTGTGGTTACGCCGAGCGAGGTCAAGGCGGAAGAACCTAAGACCGAACAGCCGAAGCCTAGCGATACGGCGAGCGAGAGCGAAGCGCCTAAGTCGACCAAGAAGCCGATCAAGCGCGCGACGACCAAGAAGGACGAGCAGCCCAAGGACGGCGGCGAGGACGACAATAAGTAAATCATTCTATTCATCAATTTCTATCTGGACGGATAAAACGATATGGCTAAGAAAGACAAAAACAATGCGATCAAGAGCGACAGCGTTACCGTTGTCAAGTCGCATAGAAAAGCGAACATTGCGGTTTCGATCATCGGCGGGATTGCCGCACTCATTATCATTACGATAATCGTGCTCTGCGCGGTGCGCGTCGATCCGTTGAGCGGGCTCGGCGACCCGGTGCGGTATGATTTCTACGGGCTTTCGGCGGACGCCGATAGTCCCGAGTCGACTAACGATAAGGCGCAGACCAAGATTAAGGACGCAGTCGGCGAAATGGATTTCAGCGTTATGAGCGCGGTTCTGCAATGGAAGTGGGACTATACTTATAACTTTGTTAAGTCGACCGAGGGCGAGAAGATCAAGATGGACGCGCACGAGATCGAGGCGATATCGGCGACCGCCGACGCGTACATGATTGAGTTCGTTTATGCGCCTGCGGAGATAGTTGACGGCGAGGTTGTTACTTCGTCCGTGCAGTCGCTTAAAGTTGACGGCGAGGTGATTTATTTCGATCGCGTTAAGGTCGTGATCGAGAACACCGATCGCAGCGTTGGGGATATTTATCTTTATCCGTATATCTACGACCGTGTTATGAACGAGGCTGCCGATGACGGCGTTACGCACGAGAATTATTATATTACCGCCGTTAAGGTGCGCGGGAATACAACCGCAGCATACGCCGCGCTTACCGAGCTTGCGCAAGAAATTAAGAATGGATAGTTTTTGTTACTTCTTTGAAAAGAAGTAACCAAGAAACTTTTACGTTATAACAAAATGTATTAAGCCCAACATTACGGTTGGGCTTAACTGTTTGAAGTTTTTTGACAGGAGAAATTTATGATTAAGTACATAGAAGAAGAGGGCATAATCGCGCCGTTGGGCGAGTCCGTGAATGCCGATATTGCAATAACTACGTTCAGTACGCATTTGTTCGACGAGCTTGTGGCTAAGACGGGTGCGAAGGCGATAGGCGTTATGCCGGGCAGCGTTGAGATTAAGGTGTATGCGTGCGAGCTGAACGGCAAGCGCGTGGCGATCTACCAGAGCCCTATCGGCGCGCCTGCGGCGGTCGGGGCGATCGAGGAGATCTACGCGGGCGGAGTGAAAAAGGTGATTGCGTTCGGGATATGCGGCGCGCTTATACCTACGCCTATGCATACCGTTATCGTGCCTACTCGCGCGTACCGCGACGAGGGAACGAGCTATCATTATATGCCCACGACCGAGTACGTAGAGCTTACTAACAGCGGGTTTGTGCAGTCCGCGCTCGAAAAGAACGGGATCAAAACCGTTACGGGCGGGGCGTGGACGACCGACGGGTTCTACCGTGAAACGCGCACGCGCATGAGCGAGATGAAGGGTAACGGGTGTATTTGCGTGGATATGGAGTGCTCGGCGTTACAAGCTGCTGCGAACTTCCGTAAAAAGGAGTTCTATACGTTCTTTATTTCCGCGGACAGTCTTGCGGGCGACGAGTGGGAGCCGAACGATATTCTGCATTCCAAGCTGACCGATTCCAAGGCGGCGGCGGTGTACGGGGCAATGCAATTAGCCCTACTTCTTTGAAAAGAAGTAGGCAAGAAACTTTTATGTTAAATTAAGTACGGTTTAATAGCCGTACTTTTCTTTTGGGGTAAATAATAAAAACGGGTTTACTTGTTCAACATATAATATATGAACAAGAAAACGCAAACGCTTAAAAACGCATTATTTTTATTGATTTGTATTGCGGTCATCGTGCTTGCCGCTTTTGGGGCTGTCACGAGGTTTTCGGCGCGTGCCGAGACCGAGATCGACGGCGGTATGTTCGTCGACTATAACGAGGTGGAATATATCTTCTCGCACGAGCTTGTGTACGACACCGCCAAGGCGTTCGCGCCGACCAATAAGCTGCGCGATTGCTTCGACAAAGACCACTTGACCGCTAAGGAGTTCAAGGCGCTTTTGCAATCGCTGTACGATAACGGCTACGTGCTCGTTTCGCTCGACTCCGTCCTTTCGGGCGCGCCCATAGAACTGCCCGACGGCAAAAAGCCGCTTGTTTTATCGTTCGACGATATGACCTACGACACGACTAACCGCGGGTGTATAGATAAGCTCGTATTAAAGGACGGCGTGCTATACGACTATACCGAGCACGACGAAATTCAGTATACGCGTGAGCGCGAGAACGTTACTATACTCGAAAGCTTTATCGAAGCGCATCCCGATTTCTCTTTTGCGGGCGGGCGCGCCACGCTGTGTGTGAACGGGTATAACGGTATTCTCGGTTACCGCGTTACGCCCGATTGCAAGGTGAGCGACGAGCAGGTCGAGCGCGATACCGCCGATTGTAAAATACTCGTGCAGTACTTAAAGGACTTAGGGTATACGTTCGCGTCGCACACGTACTATCATAGCTACTTTAATAGCGTGAACGCCGAGCGGCTTGTCAAGGACTGTAAGGCGTGGCAAAAGTATATCGAGCCGATAGTGGGCGAGACGCGCGTGCTTTGCTATCCCGCGGGTCAGCACAAGGCGGGAACGTACAAGAACGACATATTCAAGCAGTACGGGTTCGATACGTTCTTATGCGTGGGGAGCAATGCGCCGACCGAGACCGAAAGAAATGACAGCGGCGCGCGGTATATCTACCGCCGACCGTTCGACGGCACTGCGCTAAGACTTTACGGCAAGCTTTATAAGCACTTGGTCGACACCGCCGCGATATACGATAACAGTCGGTTCAGACCGTTCTCGTATAAGGGCGGGTATTATTAATTAGGAATTAGAAATTAATAAGGTTAATATAAAAAGAGTGGTATAGCTGTACCACTCTTTTATTATTGAAATTAAAAGTTTCTTGCCTACTTCTTTTCAAAGAAGTAGGTTTTCTTTGCTTCTTTCTTGTTCACAAGAAAGAAGATAAAAATCTACGCAGCTTCGCGGGCGAACTGGGCTTTATAGAGCTCGGCATACGCGCCGCCTTTTTCGAGTAGCTCGGTATGCGTACCGCGCTCGATTATCCTGCCGCTGTCCATAACGAGAATAACGTCGGCGTTCTTTATGGTCGACAGGCGATGCGCAACTACGAACCCCGTTTTCTTCTCGCCGCTATCGGGGTGGAGCAGTTTATCGAACGCGTTCTGCACTCGCTTCTCGGTGCGCGTGTCGATATTACTCGTTGCCTCGTCGAGTATGAGCATGGGCGGATTGACAAGAAATATCCGCGCAATATTGATCAGCTGTTTCTGCCCCTGTGAAATGCCGTCGCTGTCGTCGATGATCGTGTCGTAGCCGTTCGGCATACGCTCGATAAACCCGTCGATATCGGCGGCGCGCGCGGCGGCTTTGATCTCGTCGAGCGTGGCGTCGGGCTTGCCGTACGCGATATTTTCTCGCACCGTGCCCTTGAACACCCAGCTGTCCTGCAACACCATGCCGAACCGACTGCGCACGCTGCTGCGGCTGTACTCGGCGGCGTCCGTGCCGTCCAGTAATATCCTGCCCGCGTCGGGATCGTAGAACCGCATTAGTAGGTTAATAAGCGTGGTCTTGCCGCAGCCCGTGCGCCCGACGATAGCTACGAGCGTGCCCTGCGGCACGTCGAGATTAAGGTCCTGCAAGAGCGGCTTTTCGGGCACGTACGAGAAATCGATATTTTCGAGCGCAATGCCGTTGCAGTCCGCGAGCGTTTTCCCGTCGTCGTTCTGCGGCTCGACGTCCGCAAGATCGAGCACGCGCTTAGCGGCGGCGAGCGAGGTCTGGAACTCGGTCACAACGCCCGTTATCTCGTTGAGCGGGCGCGCGAACTGGTTGGCGTAGAGCAAAAGCTGTGTAATGCCGCCGACGGTCACGACCGTGCCGCCCGCGCCCGTTATGGCGAACACCGTGCCCATGACCGCGGCTACCGCGTACACTATCGAGTTGATAAGCCGCGTCGACGGATTGACGAGCGACGAATAGAACGTCGCCTTAAACCCGCACTTATTGAGCGCGTCGTTGGTCACGCCGAACTCGCTCTCGGCTCGCGGCGCATAGCCGTATGCCGCTACGAGATTGCGATTTTTTACGGTCTCCTCGGTCTTGGCGAACAGCTCGCCGCGTACCTTGGTCTGCTCGGTGAAATACTTGTGCGTGCCGCGCGCCACGAAATACGATACGAGCATGGACAGGGGAGTGAGCGCGGCGACGGCAAGCGCTATCCACGGGTTGATCAGTATCATAAACACGAGCGTGCCGATTATGGTGACAACGCCCGTGAATATCTGCGTTGCGCCCTGAATAATGCCGTCCGCTATCTGGTCGGCGTCGACTGAAATTCGCGCCGAAAGATCGCCGTGCGCCTTGCTGTCGATAAGGCTTATCGGCGCGTCGACAAGCGCGGCAAACCCCGCGCGCCGCGCGTCGCGAACGGACAAGTGCGCCGCGCGCTGTGCGGTTATGTTCATAAGCCACTGGAACACCATAACGCACACGATAAGCCCTGCGAGCGCTATCGCATAGATCATGAGCTTGTAAAAATCGACCGCCAAAGCGACGATACAGTCCACCGCTTCGCCGATAACGACGGGCACGAACAGGGTAGCCGCCGCCGAGATCATCGCGCACACGAACGATATAACGACAAGCCCCGTGTGCGGTTTGAGATATTTCATTAGCCGCTTAATCGTCGACGGCTGTTTTGTTTTTTTGTTTTTCATAATCACTCCGTTTGCGACGCGCAGAACTCTGCGTACAGCGGGCAAGAGGTTTTGAGCGTTTCGTGCGTGCCGTAGCCGACGACCGCGCCGCCGTCGAGAACGAGGATATTATCGCACCCCGATACCGCGCTTATGCGTTGTGACACGAAAATCTTCGCGCCGTCGACCGTCTTCATGGCATTGACGAAATCGCGTTCGGTCTTGTAGTCAAGCGCGCTCGTAACGTCGTCGAACAGGTACAAAATATTGTCGCGGCAGAGCGCACGCGCAATCGACAGGCGTTGGCGTTGCCCGCCCGAAAGGTTTTTGCCGTCGCCCGCGACCTCGCCGTCGGGACCCAGGCTCTCCCATAGCTCCTTGGCTTGGGCGAGCTCCATTGCGCGCTCCTCTTGCTCGCGCGTAACGCCGTCGCCCGCGATCGTGAGATTGCTTTCGATCGTGCCGCGAAGCGCCGCGGCGCGCTGGGGCACGTACCCGATAAACGAGCGTAGCGCGGTGACGTCGTAGTCGTTCAGCGGTCTGCCGCAAAATTCGATAACGCCCGCGGCGGGCTCGTAGAACTTTTCGGCGAGCGCGACGAGCGTGGTTTTGCCGCTACCCGTGCCGCCGATTATGCCGAGCGTTTCGCCCTTTTTGAGCGTGAACGAAATATCTCGAACGTCGTAGTCGCCGTCGTAGGCGAAAGACACGCCGTCGAATTTGAGCACGGTATCGCAGTCAAGCGGTTGAGTCTCGACGCCGTTGTCGGGCAGCGGCTCGTCGAGTATCTCGTTTACGCGCGCGGCGCACGCTGCCGACCGCGTAAACACCGAGAACACGTTGCCGATATTGACTATTACAAAAAACGCTTGATTAAGGTAGTTGATGAGCGCAACCGTTTCGCCCTGCGTGAGATCGCCGATATTGACCTTGATGCCGCCGAACCACAGCACGGCGATTATCGCGAGGTTGACGACCGCGAAGGTGAGGGGAGCGAGAAGCGCGGATATACGCGCCGCGCCGATATTGACATGCGCGGTGGTTTCCGCCGTGCCGTCGAACTCGGCTTTGGCGGTGGACTGCTTGCCGAACGCGCGGATGACGCGTGCGCCGGTAAGGCTCTGCGTTGTCGAGCGCGACAGCTCGTCGAGGTTCTTTTGTGCCTTTTTCACGCGCGGCATGGTCAGCCGAAGCACGAGCGTGATCGTTGCGCCGAGAACGACCGTCATTGCGAGGAACATGAGCGACAGAACGGGATCGATTATCATGCTCATGACGAACGCGCCGACGACCACGAACGGCATACGAAGAACGAGTCGCAAAAACATATTAAGCGCGTTTTGGCAGTTGGTGACGTCGCCCGTTACGCGCGTGACGAGCGACGAGCCGCCCAGCCTTTCGGCGGTCGAGATAGGCAGCTTGTTTATATGCCCGAAGGTCGCCGCGCGCAGGCGTGTGCCGAACCCCAGCGCGACCTTGCTCGCCAGGTACTGACCCGTTATGGATATAACGAATCCGCCGACGGCGAGCGCGCCGATAATAACGCACCACTTGATAACGTAGTTCGCGTCGGAATTGGCTATACCCACGTCGATAACGTTCTTGATGATTATGGGCACGCAAAGCTCGGCAATCGCTTCTATCAGCTTGCACAGCGGCGCTGCGAGCGTTGCGGGCACGTGTCCTTTGAGAAATCGCATTAGCTTGATCATATAACTTATTATATTATTTATGAAAAAAAGTGTCAAGAGTTTAGCGTTATTGCAAAACGGCAATAAATTAGGTATATCCCGGGGTAAGCCCCGGGAAGCGCACTTTGTGCGCTTCGCGCCCCAAGGGTCGCGGTCACCTAATTTCTCGTCGTCGCATTTTTGCCCTTGCAAGCAAGCAAAAATGCTCCTCGAATAACTTTTATCATATCTTGGGAGAAAAAATCATGTTTGGAATAAAGCCTATATTTTGGGTGCTCATCAACGCCACGGTCGCTTTCGTGTATCTGTTCATAATATCCAAGCTGCTCGGCAAAAAACAAATAGCCCAGCTCGAATTTATAGACTACACGATCGGCATTTCGCTCGGCTCGATCGCCGCCGAAATGGCGTTTACCACCGACGTGCCGTTTTACTACTTTTTGATAGCAATGACGATATTCTTCGTGCTGGCGCTGCTCGTCGCCGTGATAGGGCGAAAAAACACATTCCTTAAACGCCTGTTAAAGGGCAAGCCCGCCACGCTTATCTACGACGGCAAGATAGACTACAAACAGCTCAAAAAGAACAATATCGACGTGAACGATCTGCTGTCCATGCTCCGCGAAAAAGGGTTCTTCGATATTACAGACGTCGCGTACGCCATATTCGAGCCGAGCGGCGATCTGTCCGTTCTGCCCGTCGGTGCGCAAAAGCCGCTCGTTATGGAAGACCTCGATAAAGACAAGATAGAAAAAGCGGAGCTCACAGACGTACTGATAGTAGACGGCGCGGTATCGTACTCGGGACTGTCGGAGATAAACAAGGACGTCGATTGGCTGTTCGGTCGGCTGAACATAAAAGAGAAGCGCGACCTGGCGAATATCATACTTGCCGTGTACGATGACAAAACGGATAAGTTCAACGTGCATTACAAAAACAACGGATAAAAATAAAAAGGGTATAAGTTTTCGCGCCTTGCTATTTAGAATGTCGTAGAGATATTTATAACGATAAGATATTACTCGGGTGTAACAATTAATGAACCACCTAAGTAAATACACGACAGTAAAAAACTTTGCCTACTTTCTTTCGAAAAAGAAAGTAGGTCAATTTACTTGCTTTTCTATCCTTTAATTGTTATAATGAGAGTATGAAAAGTGTCGAATTAAACACGAATTGGAAAGTAGTTACCGAGCAGGCGGAATACGTTACGAGCCTGCCGCACGACGTTACCGCGTCGGCGGCACGCGATTATTCGTGTGCGTTCGGTCAGCTCAACGGTTACGTGCCGTCGGCGCGTGCCGTTTTCACGCACGATCTGCCGAAGCTAACCAACGACGGCATAGCGGAGCTTATCATACTCGGCTCGTGCGGTTACGGCTCGGTATACGTGAACGAAACGGCTATCGGCACTATCGACTGCTACGGTCCTGCGCGGTTCTTTATAGACAGCTCGTTGCTTTGCTCGCACAACACGCTCAAAATCGACCTTGTGACCTCGCCCGAAATGTCCGATAAATATATCGGTCTGGGCATAGCGGATGGCGTAAAGCTGAACATATTCGACGCGCCCGCAGAAATACTGTATAACAGTCTGTTCGTCAAAACCGCGACGGTAGGCGACAAAACCTACGCCGACTGCTCGCTTTTCGTATATAACAACTCCGACAAAACGCTCAAACTCACGCTCGACTGCACCGCGCTCAATATGCGCGGCAAGCGCGCGGGCAAAAAGCAGCGCAAGATATTCCTTCGCGCGGACCAGAGCAAAGAATTCACCGTGCGCGTCCGCTTGTCCAATGCGTACGAATGGTCGACCGACGACACGTACGTTTACACCATGTCGGCTAAGCTTCTCTCGCAGACCGGTGAAGAAGTGTGCGCCGCGGCTACGCGGTTCGGCGTGGTGTCGCGTGCGCTCAATTCACGCGGGCTGTATATCAATAACAACAAAACGCTTATGTTCGGCGCGTACCTCTCTCATGCGGACGCGGCGCTCGGCGGCGTATCCGTATACTCCAACGAAGTACGGCGCTTGACCCTGCTCAAAGAAATAGGGTATAACGCAGTGCACTTCGTCGGCTGCCCGACCACCGCCGCGCTTGATGCGTGCGACGACGTGGGTATGCTCGCGTTCGTAGATGTCTGCGACAGACTCATTGCACACAAAGCCCCGCTCGACGGCGTGTTCAACACGATTGCGGTCGACGACACCGTCAAGGTGCTCAGGAACCACCCGTCGGTCGCGCTGTACGGCGTAGCGGACGACGTGCCCGAATGCTACAACCGCAACAACGGTCACGAGCTAATAAAAATGATCGCGGACGGAATTAAAGCGACGGACGACACGCGCCCCGTAACGGTCTCGGCGCGCGAGTTCGTGCCTACTGCGTTAGAGCTCGAAAAAGTCGGTTGCAAGAAATACTCGATGGGCAGCGACGCCGCGGCTATCAGCGCGGGCAGGGAACACGATTTGTTCGACAAGCTCACCGCGGGCGCGTTCGAGCTCGTCGACGTGTGCGGCTTCAACTATCTGGATAATATGTACGAAAGCGAAAAAGCCAAGCGCAACCGCATTGTCGTGGGCGCGCGGACAAGCTCGCTTCGCGCTTTCGAAAGCCTCGACGCTACCGAAAAGAACGACAGCGTTATAGGCGACTTTAACGAGTGCGGTATCGACTATCCCGGCGGCGGCAAGCTCAACGAGATACTCAACACACTCGGCGATATTGACGCTATCGGCTGCGAGAAACCGCAAGCCGTGTATAAACGCATACTCCTCGGCGCGCGAAACGTCGCGTATATCACGGTATCCGATCCCGAAACGGACGAGCCCGTCAGTATGTGGAACTGGCCGCGTCACCTCGGTCAGCGCGTGAACGTAAAGGTGTACACCTCGGGCGACGTAGTCGCGCTGTACCTCGACGGTCGGCTTCTGGGCCGCAAGCTCGCGGGCAAGATAAACAGGCATATCGCTTCGTTCTCCGTCGACTACTATCCCGGCACGCTCGAAGCGGTCGCGTACTTTAAAGGCGTCGAGTGCGCAAGGACCTCGCTCAAATCGGCGGGCTCGCCCAAAACGGTCAGGCTCTCCGCGTTCGATAAGAACCTATCGGTCGCGCGCGGCGACTTCGGGTTCGTCACCGTTGAAGTGTGCGATAAGGACGGTACGCTCGTGCCGTACGCTATGCGCAATCTTACGGCGAGCGTTACGGGCGGCGAGCTAGTCGCGTTCATAAACGCCGACCCCATGCTCAGGAAAACCGACTTCGATACCTGTCCCGCGTTTAACGGCAGAGCGCTTGCGGTCATAAGACCCGACCCCGCCGAGAACAAAGCGGTAGTCAAGATTTCGGGCGACGGACTGTCGTCGAACAGGATATCGTTTAAAATTAAGAATTAACCGACGGCGTATTCATCACCGTATACGAACTACGCTCGGCTCGCCGCCTAGGTCATGTAGGTGGGTCTACACTCCCGTCGGCGGCTCACCGACTGTTGTCCGTCTACGGCGCGACTAAGCCGTCGGGAACTCATTTTCGTAAAACACTATTATACAATTTATTTTATAGGTTATAATCTTTATTGGAGAAACCATGAAAAAACGCACTCTCGTATCAATATCTCTTGCCGCCGTGCTTGCCGCTTGTCCGATAGCGCTCACGGGTTGCTCGGGCGATCATTATTCGTCGATAAGCTTCGACGCGCAGGACACTTCGCATATCGTCACAAGCCAGGGCGGTTCGGCGGTTGCCTACGGCAACTACGTGTACTTTATAAACGGCACGCGCGGCTACGACGATACCGACGGCAACGCCAACGTTTGGAACAAGACCGTTAAGGGCGCGCTTTACCGCGCCGAGCTCAACGGCAAGACCGCAGAGGACAAGAACACCGGGCTTAACACGTTCATGCCCGAGCTCGACGACAAGGGCTACGAGTTCAAGTTCACGGCGGGCGAGGACTACTTCGGCGAGCCCAAGGATATTATCGATAACGCCAAGATCGCGCCCAAGACGATAGGTACGAGCGGGTACGCGACGGGCGGCATATTCATTTACGACAACGCCGTGTTCTTTGCTTCGCCCAATAACGAGAAGAACTCGACGGGTACCGTTCAGACCACGAGTACCGATTTCTTCATGATGCCACTGAACGGCGGCTCGCCCAAAAAGATCTACACCACGAGCGAAAAGGTCGATACCAGTTCGGCGGCGTACGCGTTCTATAAGCATGACGGGTTCGTGTATCTCGTTGTCAACGAGGACGGCACGATCGTGTCGGTCAAGATAAACGCCGATAAAGCGAAGGTCTACGATCCCGTGGCTTACGAGGTCGAAGCTACGAGCGTATACTTCCCCGTACGCGATACCTACTATACGGGCATAGCCAACAACACGCCCGAGGACTTTATCTATTTCGTGCGTGCGGTCACCGACGACGATACGCAGCGCGCGGGCACGGTCATCGAGGCTATGCGCCCCGACGGCAGCGATAACTTCGTCGTGTCCATGACGGGCAATACCGAAACGATCGAGGGCGTGCGCGACGGCATACTGTTCTACCGCACGGCGGACGGCGCGGGCAATACCGTGCTTGCTTACGACAACCTGCACAACAAGCTTATGGAATACTCGGCGGCGTATAAAGCCGAGCAGGAGAAAGCGGAAGAACCGAACTCGAACATAAGCGGACGGTTCCCTACGTTCATTTCGAGCGATTTTACTTCGGTCTATCCGTTCCGTGCCGATACTAAGTCGAACGTCGTGTATTTCGTGGCGCAGACGAGCAGTGCGCTCGTGCTGTACACCAACAGCAATTCCACGCCGCGCTTGGGCGTTATCTCGGCGACTGCGGGCACGCCGCAGTTTATTCAGGGCAATTACCTGTACTTCGCGGGATCGAGCAACGATTTCTACCGCGCGCCGCTGTTCTCTAATCTCGACGGCTACGGCGAGGCGCAATTGCTCGCCGAGGAAACCACTTCCGCGGGCATAAGCTGCGACTACGCGGCGGGGTATTTCACGTACTTCGCCAAGGTCGACGACTGGGCGGATGGCTATACCTATTTCTATAAGGTCGACGGCGCCGAGGGTATGGAAGCGCAGTTCGTCGGCACGATCGCCGAGTTCGACCAGCCGACCGAGGAGGAAATCAAGAATATCCTCGAAGGCAACGATACCGAGGACGATTCTACGGAAGAATAGTTTATTTTCTTCCTTCTTGTGAACAAGAAGGAAGCGAAGAAAACTTTAAGCTAGTTATTAAAAGAGTGGTTAAGCTTAACCACTCTTTTTGCGTGTTGGAATAAAGTGTGTTATGCTTAATCGCCCGAAAAACCCACCCTCCCCTTGGGGGAGGGGTAGGGGAGGGGGCATTATAGGTAAGAGTGAAAAGAGAAGAGTTAATAGGTAAATGGTAAATATAGAAAAACATTTAACTTATTCACTTTTCACTATTACTTCTTATTTATCTATTATGCCCCTTCCACCGCAAGCGGTCCCCCTCCCCCCAAAAGGTGGAGGTTAATTATCGCGTGTTCGGGTTTTTATTCTAAAAACGGCACCTCGTGCCCCCTCAAAAGTGTATATTTATAATCTGCGTGTTAGTTATAACCACTTTTATCCCGAAAAACGTAACTTTTTTGGCTTGTGTCATTTCGAGCGGAAGCGAGAAATCTCACCGCGGATAAGGTTTACAATAGGGTAGTATCGAAATTAAAACACAGATAACGAAAAGCGTTCTGAACGGCCGTTATCTGTGTTTTTGTTTTACTTAACTCAATCGATTGTGTTCTTTACTGCTTATGCCGCTATCAAGCCGCTTCAAGAGATTCCTCGCCACCCTCGGAATGACAGGAGGTGTGCTTTTTCGCACCGAAATTATTAGCTTAAAAGTTTCTTGCCTACTTCTTTTCAAAGAAGTAGGTCAAAGAAGTACGGGGAAAAAATTAAAAAAATTTTCTTAACGGATATTGACAAATCATAAAAAAGTAGTATAATGTATGTATGAGAAAAAAGCATAGGGGAAGCTATCTAATCGGTTAGGTTAAAAGCCTGCCTTACGGTTTTTCTTAAATACAAATTTCATTCATGAGGGAAAAATGAAAAAAATCAAATTATCAAGATTAGCTGCAACTATCACGGCGGGCGCAATGTGCTTAGCAATGGGCGTAGGCGCCGTAGCGTGCTCCGGCGGCGACTCGCATAACTGGTCGGACAAATGGACGCCCGACGCCACCAGTCACTGGCACACCTGCCTCGACGAAGACTGCAACGATACCAAAGATAAAGCCGCGCACGTAGACGCCAACGACGACGGCAAGTGCGACGTTTGTGAATACGTTATCAAAGCACCCGAACAAGGCGGCGAGACCGGTGGAGAGACCGGTGGAGAGACCGGCGGCGAAACCGGTGGAGAGACCGGCGGCGAAACCGGTGGAGAGACCGGCGGCGAAACCGGTGGAGAGACCGGCGGCGAAACCGGTGGTGAGACTGGCGGCGAAACCGGTGGGGAGACCGGCGGCGAAACCGGTGGAGAGACCGGCGGAGAGACCGGCGGTGAAGGTGAAACGATAGAAGATGGCGTATACGCCGGTACCACTAAGCTTACCGCAACGTTCACGGTCAATCCCGAAAAAGACTACGAAGTTATGATTGAGGGTCTTGTCTTAGAGGAAGAAGCAACCGTCAAAATCGCTTACAACGGCGTAATTGTTGGTATCGATAAGACCAAGTCCGGCGGTGACGCTACGTATTTGGACGACGGTGAGAGCTTCACGCTCGCGGCAGGAACGTACGTCGGCTTGTACTATACTTTTGATTCGGAAAACGATGATTACCAGAAACTTTGGGTAATTAAACAAGCAGAACATCTCGACGTGGATAAAAATGAAGGGCTTACTTATAAACAATTCGATTCCGGTGATGATTCCGTAAAAATTTCCGAAGGAGTTTACCTTGTAGGTAAGTACCAATCGAGAAATATGAGTAGTTACGATTGGTTCAGTGGCTTCCAAATGACGGAAACTTCAACAACGGGCGTCTATGAGATTGTGGTCTATTTATACGTGGGCGATCAAATTAAGGCGCGTGTAGGTTGCGATGATGGTAAGGGGCATAGCGTTTGGAAAGAAGAAGAAGGTGTTTATAACTGGAACGGTAACAACTGCAATATTGAAAAAGAAGGCTACTACACCGTTACGATTGATATCAGCGCAGACAATAACGATTACGAGCTGAAAGTAACATATGTCGGGACTACCCTTGCAGCATAATCACGATAACATTTAACCACACACAAAAAAGGCTCTGTTCGAAAGAACGGAGCTTTTTTGTGCGGGGAAATGCGTGTTCGGCATGACCGCAGTAGTATGCCACCCCCATGCCCCCATTTGGGGAAGGCGAGTAGCGATTAGGCGTTCACTTTCTATAATCACCACGCAGGGGTACCTTACGTCCCACCACGCCCTGAACCCTACTTTTCCACAATATCGTCGATAAAGCCGTCCTTGACGGTATACGAATGTAGTTTGGCGTTGCCGTTTTTGTCGATAAGATAGAACTCGCCGTCGTTCTTCCACGAGCACTCGGCTATGCGCTCGTAACCGTCGAAGAAGCCGATAAGCGTTTTCTTATCGATATCGCGTTTAAGGTTGTCGGTGAGCATGGCATAAGCCGAGTTTTCCTCGCAGTTCTTGATCAGCGAGAACAGCCGCGTTATCGGGCTTATCGGCGCGGTCGGGGTTTTGTTCGGCGCGCAGCCGTAGACTACGGGATAGTGCGGCGCGAGCAGCAACAGGTAGTGCTCGGGCGAAAGGCGTATGCCGCAGGCGAGCGGCGTTTTTAGGCTTTCGGTCGCCACGAGCTTGACGGTATACGGCAGCATACCCGCGTTTAACGGGAGCACGGTAACGTACACTACGTCGTACTCTTGCATTTGCAGGCTGTCGCAACGCTCGACGAACTCGCCGTTGATATTGAACACACAGTCGAAATCGGTTTGTATATGCAGTTCCATACGCTAAGTATATTTTTTCGATTGTATGTATATTCATGCTTTGGTTTGTCGATTATTATATTATCGTTATAAAAGGTGGTATCATACAATGAACAACAACAATTGGACGGTCGAACAAACGCGCGAGCTGTTTGCGCTTTGCGACGGCGCGCGGCGCGAGGGCAAGAGCCTTACGGGCGCGTTCAGGCGCGTTGCCGAGCGCACGGGCAGGTCGGTCAACTCGGTGCGTAATTATTATTACGGTCAAGCCAAAACGTTCGAGCTCGTGCCCGAGGTCGCGGACAAGCTCGGTATTCGGGCTTGCACCGTCGAGCGCGAACGGTTCGTGCCGTTCACGGACAGCGAGGTTTACAGTCTTGTCGAGTGCGTGCTCATAGCGGGCGGGCGCGGCGTGAGCGTGCGCAAGGCGATTTACGAGCTTGCGGGCGGCGACGACAGGCTCGCGCTGAGGTATCAGAACAAGTATCGGTCGGTACTGCGCTCGCACCGCAAGACGGTCGAGGAAATCATGCAGTCGCTGAGTTCGCGCGGCATTGCCTACCGCGATCCGTACGCCAAAGCAGAACGCGATAACTTTTCGCGGCTCACCGAGTATTTATCCACGCTCGACGATAACAAGGTCGATAAGTTCTTGTCTATTATAGAGAAGCTGGTGTAACAGGGCGCAGGGTATAGGGCGTAGGGTCCCCCTACGGGGCGATTGTAGAAAGTGGAAGCGGTTTTGCTTGTGTCATTTCGAGCGGAAGCGAGAAATCTCACCGCGGATACAGGTTACAGAAAAATTAATATCGAAATTAAAACATGGATAACGGAAAGCGTTCTGAACGGCTGTTATCTGTGTTTTTGTTTTACTTAACTCAATCGATTGTGTTCTTTACTGCTTATGCCGCTATCAAGCCGCTTCAAGAGATTCCTCGCCACCCTCGGAATGACAGTAGTCGTGGTTTTACTACGTTAAAACATATTAACGTAAAAGTTCCTTGCCTACGCATTCCAAAGTGGCGTAGAGATATTAATATTGTTAAGACATTACTCGGGTGTAACAAATAATGAACCACCCAAGCAAAAACACGACACTAAAAGTTTCTTGCCT
>JAAVHP010000001.1 GCA_014799665.1 Clostridiales bacterium | reverse complement strand
GCATGGAAAAACGGTCAATCCCCTCTTGGTGCTCTATTGGCTCTCGTCTAAACTGACGGGGCGACTCATCATGCCTTTGCCTTTCGCTGAATAGTTACATATACTCCTGTCGGGATAAAACAGAGTGTATGATTCCCTGTACCAATCCGTTGCATGAATTGGAATCCTTGATGAATTATTCTTATTTTTTCAGGGATAAACCGTTTACAGACTTTCGGAGGGTATTCCTTCAGGAATGGTCCGGTGTGTAGGGAACCATCAAGGAACCATGTATTTCCTTTGAGGATGACCCATTGAATCCGATTAGAATTCTCATTGTAGATGTCGCGCGTCAGTCTGACTGATGAGAACCGTTTTCGGCTTCGCTTTCGGTGGCGGTTTGACTTAAAAACAATCGGAATATCGGTCTTTGTTTAACGCAAATTTCAATGTTGGGGAATGTTGGGGAAAGTGCGTGGAGTATTGGGCAACTACTATAAATCAAAGAACTATTTTAATCTAAGCCGTGTTGAAAAAGCAAAAAAGGCGACACTTCACGCTCATCCGGCGGTTAATCGTGTTACCCCTGAGAAGAATAGTCTGCACCACTGATAGTCCGGAATATCACAGGAATGCTTTCTCTCGAAACCATCACCCACTAAACCCACCCAATTATGGAATACATTAGAATTGAACGTAGCGTTTTCGACGCTATGCTATCCGCTCTTGCCGATTGCCGTTCTGTTCTTGTCTTGGCCGTTAATCGCCTTTCAAGAAGTGAACGACAGGAGTGGATAGACAACATATCGGCTCAGGAAATACTCAGACGTTCCCAACGAGGTATGACTGCGTTACGGATGGAGGGGAAGATAGGCTACTCTGTCATTGAAGGGAAAGTCTATTACCCTGCTTCTGAAATAGGACGCATACTCCACTATAATATTGAGAGCGATGGATGAAGTAAGCATTTCAAGAGAAGACCGTCAGAAAATACTCGGTGTTCTATCGGAGATAAAGGAATATGCACGGGAATTGGCTGAATGTGCCAGACCACTCTTCGATGGCAAGAGATTTCTTTCAGATGCCGAACTTGCCCGAAGATTAAGAATCAGTCGCTCCACACTATCCAACTATCGTATCAAAGGCNTTTTCGGATATTATTCCCTCGGTGGTAAAATCCTATATGCNGACCNNGAGATTGAGGAATACCTCAANGAAAACTANCATCCCCCATACAGATGACACNATTACACACAAGCCCCGATAATCCACACTGTGATTACCGGGGCTGATGCCGTTTTGTCGGATTATTTACATATTAATGACAATTCAATTCATCNACTACCATGGGACAACATATCATATTCAGCTGTTTTGGCACGATTTTTGATAGTCACTTTTAAAACTTTAATTATGAATTATGGCACGATATTCTCACGAACAACTTATGGCCATGTCTCGTCCGGCCAGTGACACCGAAGAGGCAAAAATGGAAAATGCTCGAAATGCTATTCTCAAAGCGTTAAGCAACTCTACAATACTAAGTTCAAACGCCTATGAGGTATTTGGACAAGGGTCATACGCAAACAATACCAATATCCGAAATAATAGCGATATTGATATAAATGTATGCTATACATCGGCATACTATTTTGATTTGCCTGTAAATGTAACACGTCAAGAATTAGGATTAAATAATCCACCCCAATATAGTTATCAATCATTTAAGAATGACATTGAAAAAATGCTCGTCCAATATTTTGGTAGTGTAGATGTTGTAAGGAAAAATAAATGCATTCATGTAAATGGGAACTCGTATCGAGCTGAAATCGATGTAGTTCCAACTTGGAGATATTTGAGATTTACAGATAGATGGGGTACTAATAAAGAGGGGGTACTTTTATTCTCGGACGATAATCAACGTGTCATCAATTATCCCAAACAACACTTAAATAACGGCAAGCANAAAAACAATATCACCCTACGTAGATACAAGCGTCTGGTAAGGATTATTAAGAATTTAAAAAGAAAGATGGAGGATTCAAGCCATTACAAAAATGATAATGTCACATCTTTCCTTATCGAGGGACTTGTTTATAATTATCCCAATGCAAAATATCTATTATCGTATTCGTCCTACGACTGGAACACAATTATACGCGATTTCATATNTTATTTCTGGAATGGGTGTTCTGATGATAGTGAGGCCTGGAAAGGATGGGTAGAACCATCAGAATGTCTTTATCTAATGTATGGACACAAGTGGACCCATAAAGATGTCNGGGAGTTTATGTATAATCTGTGGATCTTCTTGCAATACAACTAAAATGGTACAAGTAAATTATCGAAGTATAGTGTGGTGTGCAGTCATAGTCGTGATTGTACTATTCATTCTTTTCTTATTCCCATGGAANAATATTACCCTTACCGAAATATGGAATGCTCTTGGTAAAACTGTAACTTTATCGTTACTCTTATTTACCATATTCATTAAGCGCTTGTGGAGATGTAAAATCTTTAGATTTATTATTCCAATCCCATACCTGGGTGGAGAATGGGACGGCATTTTAAGATATAATTGGAAAGGTCAGGAAGGCGAAAAGACTATAAAATTAATTATTCGACAATCTCTTTTTCACATCCAATTTACTATAACAACAGATGAGAGTATCAGTCGAAGTTGTTCTGCGTCATTTAATATTGATGAATCGCGAGATGAAAATGAAGTAATATATTCTTATTATAATCAGCCATCCATCACACATCGCAATCATAGCCCTATACATTATGGCGCAGCTCGTTTAAATATTGTTGATAATAATACCAAATTAGAAGGACATTATTGGACCGATAGAAAAACCGTGGGTGAACTCATATTCCATAGAAATAATAAAATATAGGTTTATATAGCTTTACTGACTTATTACGCGAATTTTGAATTAAAATATTGAGATAGTTGGATGAAATAAACATTTCAAGAGAATACCGCCAGGAATTACTATATGACCTGTTGGACATAACTGAATTTACAAAGGATTTACGGGATATGCCAGACTTTTCTTCCTAAGACAACTACCCTCCGACATACAGATAACAACAGCATAAACACCACTCCCGATAATCTGCACTTAGATTATCGGGGGCTTTACTTCTTTATATAGTTTTATCCAATCTTGAATATCGCCAATCTTTATTGACTCATTTTTACATTGATGACATTTTTACGACATGATTCCTCATAAATGATGACCTTTGGAAGTTCATCAAATTTTATTGCAGAAAATTCTCAGGAATAGCAATTCCGTTCTCTTTTGCTATTGTAATAAAATTATTTTTGAACCCATCATCAGCCCATAACTCATCGCGAACTCGATCTCTAAGCGTATAAGGATAAGGTAATTCAGAGAACAAATCAATTATTTTCTTGATAAGCTCTATATCCAACTTCAAATACTGCAAGTGACTCATATAAAAATTTGTCTTATAGCAAACATCCTGACAACTTCTTTTTATATGAGACTCGTCTACATAATATTTAAAGAATAAATCAAAATATCCATTCCGCTCTAATATACCTAACGCTTTTTTATCTACATTGTCTAAATTTCTATTTGATTCATATCCCCCCACAAGTAGTTTCTCAAATAGTTCGTCAATCTCCTCTGTTGGGACTAAGCCACTTTCAATTAGAGAGGTCGCAATTTTATGTGCGTACGGAGAATACCTAAGAAACTTCCTCCAATATTCTCGGACATCCACTGGAGTTGTAAGTAGGAACCCAACTAATTCAGGGTTTATTTCTATAAAACTATTTCGACGCTCAATATCTGATGTAATGAAATTATATGCAGCCTCACGAACATTCCTATTACTATCCCCATCCAAGAATAAAAGAGTTTTTAGAAATTCATTGGAATTTCTATTATGAGACCTTGCGACGATATGCACAACAGAATCTATAAAGCCCTCCGTTTCTTCCTCATCCACCATGTCTGAAATTTTTGAAATAAGAGGATTCAGAGAAGTCGTAGGTGAATATTTTGATGGGTCACAATAATCCTTAAACTCAGCTAATAGCGAAGCTGCACCTCCTTCAATACTTATTTTCATCAAGTATGAGGAGATAAAAGCGTATAAGGTAAGAACATGCGCTAATTTGAAATCAAACTCTTTATAATGGGCGCATACATTTCTCAATTTTCTCCAATATTGAAATTGATCTCTAACAAATTGAGACATATTCAATATCGCAGGTTTTGAGCCATCGGCCTTAGCTCTTTGTACGACCCTATCATATGTTCGCTCATCCCAAATTCCATCGGATCTTATTTCCTTGCAGATATTTTCCCATTCCTGCTCCATAAATCCGTTAGGCTTTTTACCCATAAGAATTTTATTCCTAAGAGTTAGTAACATCCCTTGATATGCCAATAAGTATGCCGGACGAGTGATGTTATTTTTAAAACAGCGAAGAGAATCTCTAAATAGTCCTACGGCATTATCGCTCAAGTTATCGCAATTATTATCAAGCCAACGTTCAAAGGTATTCATAAAATTAGTTAATTCTTTATCGATTATTATCAATCATTTATATAGTACCCTCCGGTTTTCTTAGCACCACGATACTCTATCAAACCCTTATCTATAAGGCTTTTTACTATTCTACGTATGGTTCTAATGCTTTTGTTTGTACGTTGAATCAATTCATTCGCTGAGACACCAGGAGTAGTCCTTATTTGTTCCAGCACTAATTGTTCTGTACCATTTAATGTGCCATTTAATGTGCCATTTAATGTGCCACTATTGACACTCTTAGCCATCACTCGCTTCATGAACGTAACCGTAAAGATGCCTTGAGTACTGAATTTGGGTTCCGGCAATCCGGCGTCTTTCATCAGCCTACGCATACGGGGAACGCCAGAACCAACTTTCTCGACAACGTGCATTCTGGTAAAGAGTCCGAATATAAGCGGATTTCTACTCATACTCTTTTGTCCAAAGTCTGCGGCAACAACAGGTAATAATCCTCCGGGATTGGATATTTCAACCCGGTCATCATAAATCTCTACCATAATCGTTCCCCCTTCTTCATATAGATCTCGATGACAAATAGCGTTCATGATGGACTCCTTGAAGACATCAAGAGGAATTTCCCATATTTCCTGACGAGGGCCTGTTCCTTTAATGATATACTCTACTTCAAGTTTACTCTCAATCCATGAAAGCGCGTTAAGATATTGCTGATACAAAGGGCCACCAAACGTTTTATCATCTATGATATGTACCTTATCAAGCCCCTTGAAGCGGAGACATCTTATAACGGCATGAGGAAATTTGCGTTCTGGCTCTCGGCCAAAGAATAGAGCAGTCGCATTTTTAGCAATCCCTTCTTCTGTCAGAAGTTCAAGACTCTCAAAGAGCCTTCTGAGAGATAATGTATCAGAAAGGTTTGCCATCTCCATAAATGTCTG